>DLOQ01000092.1:4195-7533 GCA_002479655.1 Lachnospiraceae bacterium UBA7480 | reverse complement strand
GGAAAGGTATGGTTATTAATATATGTCATCAACATTTTTGGGATTGAATACAGCATATACGGGTCTGCAGGCATCCAATGCGGCGTTGAATACGACTGCGAATAATATTGCCAATGTGGAGTCAGAGGGATACAGCCGCCAGCAGGTGCAGACGCAGGCAGCCAATCCGATCCGTTCCTTTACTACTTACGGCTGTGTCGGCGCCGGTGTGGATACTTTGGCGATCGAACGCGTCAGGGATATTTTTTATGATGAGAAATTCTGGGAAAATAATTCCAAGCTGGGCGAGTATGAGATCAAGGATTATTATATGGATATCATCCAGAAGTATTACAAGGATGACGACAGGGTCAAGGGATTTAACAAGATATTTGATGAGTTTTATGACTCGCTGGCGGAGCTTGCTAAGATGCCCGGAGATGTAACGGCCAGGCAGCAGGCGATCGGTTTTGCCAACAATCTTTGTACTTATTTTAATGAAATGTATACGAATCTTCAGAAGCTCCAGACGGATCTCAATCATGAGATGAAGGTTAATGCTGATCGTATCAATTCCATATCGCAGGAGATCTGCGCATTGAATAAACAGATCAATGTCATTGAGATGAACACCGGAGCTATGGCAAACGAGCTGCGTGACCAGAGAGATCTCATGGTGGATGAATTGTCCAAGATCATTGATGTGGATGTGGAAGAGATCGATATCATCGATACTAATTCCCCGCTTCGTGATACAGGCGGAACAAGATATGTGGTCAAGATCTGCGGACAGACGCTTGTGAACGGCAATTCCTATAAGACTCTGACCTGTGTTCCGCGTGAGAATAGTGAAAATGTGAATCAGACCGATGTGAATGGACTTTATGATATCTATTTTACGGGAGAAGGAGAATGGTCGTCTCAGGATTACCGGGATCAGGGGGATGCGCTCAATATTTACGGCGGCAACACCGGCGGCAAGCTTGCCGGATTGATCCAGATGAGGGACGGCAATAACGGGGAACAGTTTGCCGGTACCGTGACAAAAGTAGATGCCGCGGCACAGAAGGTGACCGTGGAGGTCAGCGCCGATTACTTGACAGATCTGAATAAATTGAATCTGTCACAGACGGGCGGCATCATCACGGTCGGCGATACGCAGTATTATTATAAGAGTTGGACATATCATTATGCAGAGGACGAGAATGGGAAGGGAACCTGCACTTTTGAATTTGAGCTGGATAAGGAGAAAGACAAAGGAAATAACGTGACCGTTTTTGCGGCAACGCAGAAGCTTTCAGCTACGATTGGACCGGATGTTGAGTATCAGGGTATTCCTTATTATCTGTCCCAGATGAATGAATGGGTCCGTATGTTTTCGACCGCTTATAATAACATCATGAAATCGGGTGTACAGGATAACGGGGATGCCGGTCTGGGATTATTCACCTGTGAAAATGCTTCCGGGAAGGAATATACATTCTTTGACAAATCCAGTACAAAGACGGTTTCTTATGAAAAGACAGATGAGCAAGACGATATCACAGTGAAGCAGGACGATGACAGCTATTATCAGCTGACGGCAGGCAACTTTAAGATCGTGGATGCGATCCTGAAGGATGCCAATAAGCTTGCGACAAGGACGGTGGAGCATTCAGGACCTGATCACAACAATATCGTAAAGAGTCTGATCGATTTGAGGACGAATACGAAGGCGATGAGCTTTAGAGGGTGCTGTGCAGACCAGTATCTGGTATGTATGCTGGGGGATGTTGCGCTGAACGCGCAGCGCGCCGAGACATTTAAGGACAATTATGAGATCATGAGCAATACCATAGCCAATCAGAGATTGTCTATCAGTGGCGTGGATAATGATGAAGAAGCTGTTAACCTGACGAAGTTCCAGCAGGGTTATAATATGGCATCCAAGATGATACAGGTGCTTACGGAAGTATATGACAGACTGATCCTGCAGACGGGAGTTTAGCGGCAAAGCTGTGCTGTGGAGCATGGTATAAGCATATTGGCAATGTGGGTTCAGAATGCGTAAAAAAGTTTGGACAAACGGTTTTATATGAAGGGAATGTTTCATGTAAGGCGTTTGTCCAATTCTTTTGCGCAACTAAAAATATTATATTGTTTTGGAAAAAAGTTTGGAAAAGTCTTATGGAGTTGAAAAAGATTGACGATATACACTATGAGATGTTAACATGATTCAAGGGATTGAGAATAACAGGAATGGATTCACATAAGGAGGTTATTTCGTGCGTATCACAAATAAGGTAATGCAGAACAATGCATTGGTCAATATCAATAACAATAAAGTGACCCAGGATATGTTAAATACCCAGCTTGCTACCGGAAAAAAGGTAAACAGGCCTTCAGAGGATCCAATCGTTGCGATCCGCGCGCTGCGCCTTAGAAGCGATGTAGATCAGGTGACGCAGTATCTTAAGAAAAATGTTCTCGATGCTAACAGCTGGCTGGATCTGACGGAGAGCGCGTTAAAAACGACAATATCCGTATTGAAGGATATGATTGTGCAGTGTGAAAAGGGCTCCAGCGATCAGTTGAAAACAGAGGATCGCAAGGTCATTATTGAGAGCTTAAATAATCTCTATAAGGAAGTTTATGATACCGGTAAGGGAGATTATGCCGGAAGATATATTTTTACGGGATACCGCACGGATACGTCGCTGACCTTTGGAGAGCAGACGGAAAAGAAGTATGTGATCACGGAAGCATTTGACCGTTCGGCGCTGGAGCAGGAGATGTTTGTTGATGTTGCTTCGGACGCGGTTGATCTCAGAAATTTAAGTGAGACGACCTTTGCAGACAGCGCTAAAAAATCGTTGATCACGGAAAATGATATTACGCAGGTGGAATATTTCCGGTTCCGTCTGGCATATGGCAATCTGGATGTGGATCAGACGAATCTGAATAATGAAGTGATGAATGGTGTTCCTGTCGATCCCGGCGATCCATCGGCAGGCTCGGTCAGCCAGATCGCCATTAACAAGCTGGACGCAAACGGCAATAGTGTGGAGGATCAATATGCCGAGATCATGACCGATCCTGCGGAAGCATATGCGTATGTTGCGGGGCATTCCAAAGCGTTAGTTCTGGTGCCTTCCACAGGCGAGCTTTTAATGGGTTCCGAAATCTATCAGGCGATGCAGAAGTCGGATGATACCTATACGATCACCTATTCCAAAACGAACTGGAAATCGACGGATCTCCGCCCGCAGCATTATTTTAAGGCAGACACATTAGATACGCGGGTAGGGTCAGACAACAAACCTTTGACGATCAACTATAACCCGGATTATCCGCAGAATCGGACGATCGGGCAGCCGAAC
>DLOQ01000092.1:0-4160 GCA_002479655.1 Lachnospiraceae bacterium UBA7480 | reverse complement strand
GAAGAGATGTCATGGAGATCACTGATCTGGCGAATAAAATGACGGATATTGAGAATATGAGAGCGAAGCTGGAGGAAATGTCCAAAGATACCAAATATTCCGAGGATGACAGAAAAGCGATCGCTCTGGATCTGGAAGCGGCGAAAAAGGCGGAGACATTTACCAAGGATCAGCTTCAGAAGAAATTCAGCCATTTTATTACAAAGATGCAGGGATACCAGCATGATGCCGATGAAGCGCGGACAGTGGCGGGCAACCGTTCGGCANNGGCAAGGCTGGCGCTGATCAATAACAGGCTGACAGATCAGAAGGAGACATTTGATAATTTGAAGTCAGATAATGAAGATGCGGACGAGACAGAGGTCGCTGTCAATCTTTCCAGCGCTAAGGTCTCCTACGAAGCTGCGTTGATGGCAACCAGCAGTATGATCAAGACGACGTTGCTAAATTATCTGTAAAAATGCAAATGTATTTTAATAAAAAGATAAATGGAGGAACAGAAAATGGTTATTAATACGCGGATTTTTGGAGAAGTGACGATCGACGACAATAAGATGATCCATTTTCCGGCAGGGATTATCGGCTTTCCGGAACTGGTTGATTTCGCGCTGATCCATGATGCAGATCAGGGATTGAAGGGCGGCATCAGTTGGATGCAGTCGGTGCAGGAGCCGGGATTTGCCATGCCGGTCATCGATCCGTTGGCAGTGAAGCAGGATTATGCGCCGCTGGTTAATGATGATCTTCTGACGACGATCGGAGGGATGGAGAATATTCTGGTGCTTGTTACGATCACGGTTCCTTCGGATCTGACAAAGATGAGCGTGAATCTGAAAGCGCCGCTAATTATCAATGCAGATACCAGAAAGGCCAGTCAGGTGATCTTGGAGGCGGATTATCCTGTAAAATATGCTATTTATGATATTCTGCAGACGGCGAAAAAAGCAAACGGAAAGGAAGGTGTGTAAGGATGCTGGCATTATCCAGAAAAAAAGGGGAATCCCTGATGATCAACAATAATATCGAGATCACAGTCCTGGATGTAAAGGGAGAACAGGTGAAGATCGGCATTAATGCACCCAAGGAGATTCCGGTATACCGTAAGGAAGTATATGTGCAGATTCAGGAAGCGAATAAAGAGGCGATGACAGAGCCGTCACCGGAAGCTTTGAAAAAACTGTTTGAGTAGAAACGCAGATGCGTTGGGAACGGCAATATTTAAAATTTTGATACGGCACTGTAGTTTATGAAAAATTTATGAATTATATAGAAAAAATTTATAATATAAAGGCGTTAAACTTATTAAGAGATATTATAATTTATCCGATATATAGTTGTAAGTAAATATCTTTATATTCTTAATTTACTAAAATATTCACATGGAGGTGGGTAAAATGACAATTGAACCATTAAGCAGTGCAATGACTTACACAGCACAGCCGGCGAAACCGGTGGCTGCGCCTGCCGCGGAGACCATGGAAGGTAAGCCGTTGGAAACAAATGCGCCTATGGTGGATGCACAGACGACTGCTGTAGCAAAGACATCAAAGGGTGATGCCGATTCTGAGGGCTCCGGACAGAACCAGAACAAAGAGATGTCGGATGAGACGATTAGGCGTGCGATTCAGGAGTTGAACAAGAAAGATGTTAAGGTGGAATCCCAGTTTGGCATCCATGAAGGTACGAACCGCATCACAGTAAAGATCGTTGACAAGGAGACGAAGGAAGTGCTAAAAGAGGTTCCTTCGGAGAAGATGCTTGATATGATCGCGAAGGTCTGGGAATATGCCGGACTGTTTGTTGACGAAAAGAGATAGGAGGGGATTGGTATGAGTTCAGATCTGATAAGAATGACCGGATTGAATTCCGGACTTGATACGGAAAGCATTATTACAGCATATACATCAAAAGCATCCAAGAAGGTACAGGATGCAAAGAATAAGAAGACCCTGAACACGTGGACGCAGACAGCATGGCAGGATATCAATAAGAAGATCTTTAGCTTCTATAATAAAACATTGTCTGCTAACCGTATGTCTCAGGCATATAGGAAGACAAAGGTGACAACCTCCAACAGCGCACTTACTGTTGTGGCGGGAGCAAATGCTGTCAACGGTATCCAGACAGCAAAGATCAAAGGTCTGGCGAAGGCGGCTTATATGACGGGCAGCCAGATTGAAAATGCAGATGGCGGAAAGCTGGATCCGACGGCGAAGCTGACAGAAGCGTTGGGGATCACAGAGGGCTCTACAATTACGCTTAACGGTAAAGATGGTCTGAAGACCATCCAGATTGGCGGCGAGGCAGAGGTAGATTCAGAGGGAGATTCCAATACTGTAGTTGTTAATTCCATGAATGAACTGGTGAAAGCTCTGAAGGAATCCGGCGTTAATGCCAACTTTGACGAGGGCAATCAGAGATTGTTCTTGAGCGCAAAGGATACGGGAACAGCCAATGATTTCAGCTTTTCCGGTGATGCAAAGGCGCTGATGAAGCTTGGTATCGCTACGAAAGACCAAATCAAGGAAGCGATACCCGACTTTGGCACCCTGACGGAAGACGAGCAGAAAAAAATGTTGGAAAAAGCTGCGACCAAGATTGATGGCAGCAATGCGAAACTGGAATTGAACGGTGCGGAGTTTACTTCCACATCGAACACATTTATTATCAATGGATCGACCTATACGATCAATTCCATGCCCGCTGATGAGGATGAGGAGATCTCCATTACGACGCAGCCCGATTATGACGGCGTGTATAATGTTATTAAGGATATGCTCAAGGAATACAACGACCTCATCGGTGAGATGTCAAAGCTTTACAATGCGGATTCCGCAAAGGGATACGATCCTTTGTCTGATGATCAGAAGTCCGCAATGTCTGAGAAGGAGATCGAGGAATGGGAAAAGAAGATCAAGGATTCTCTTCTTCGTAAAGACAGTACGCTTTATGATGTTACGATGACCATGGTAAATGTGACGAATGAAGGCTTCATGGTAAATGGCAAGAAGATGTATCTGGCTGATTTCGGTATTGCTACCGGCGGATATTTTGATACGGATGAGGAAAGCAGATATATGCTGCATATCGATGGTGATGCGGACGATACGACGACTGCAACCAAGGATGATAAGTTAAAGAGCCTGATTGCATCCGATCCGGAAGCAGTGACGTCATTTTTCCAGCAGTTTTCCAGTAAGTTGTATGACGATCTCTTCTCCAAGATGGGAACCTCCGCATACAGCAGTATCTATAAGGTATATAATGATAAGCAGCTGAAGGAAGAGGCAACTGAGTGGGATAAGAAGATTGCTGACTTAGAGAAAGATCTTACGGATATGGAAGACAGATATTATCAGAAGTTTTCCAGAATGGAGACTGCGCTTGCAAAGATGAATTCCAAGCAGACGGCAGTTGCCGGTATGTTCGGCGGTAATTAACCGGTTTGACGGGCAATCAGACACTGGAGGATAGATAAGCAATGGCACCAAATAATCCATATGCACAATATAATACAAATAAGGTCATGTCGGCTACTCCTGCGGAATTGACACTGATGTTATATGAAGGAGCGATAAAATTTTGTAATATTGCAATCATGGCGATCGAGCAGGAGGATATCCAGAAGGCACATACCAATATTATAAAGGTGCAGAGGATCATTGATGAGTTTCGGGCGACGCTGAATCATAAATATCCGGTAGCTGAACATTTTGACAATGTTTACCGTTATCTTTTGAGAAGGCTGTTTGAAGCCAATGTATCTAAGGATAAGGAGATCTTGGAAGAAGTCAAGACCCATCTGAATTCCATGCGGGATACTTGGAAGGAAGTCATGAAACGGGCAAAGCAGCCGGCAGTACAGGATAGTTGATAAGGAGTCATATATGCTGAAACAATATTTAACGATGCTTGATCAGAGTCTGAATCAGAAGAAGCAGATGCTGGATCAGATGATAGAGATGACTGCGACACAGAAAGCGTCTCTTGATAAGGATCCGGTGGACTGGACGGGATTTGATGATCTGGTAGAGAAGAAAGCGGAGATGATTGAGCGTCTGGACCGGATGGATGACGGCTTTGAAAGTGTATATGAACGTATCAGGGAAGAACTTCTGAGAGATAAAGAGCAGCATAAGGAGTTTATTGTTTCCATTCAG
>DLOQ01000171.1:2730-8796 GCA_002479655.1 Lachnospiraceae bacterium UBA7480 | reverse complement strand
GGCGGCTGCCGCCTCAGTTGCGATCGTTTCGATCGTGTCATTAAGCTCACTTATCAGATATGTAGAAGAAAAATTACATACCATCCGTACGCCGCATATGATATTTCTGGTCTCGTTGAGGTTGGAAATTGATTTCTGATGACCGCACAGAAGGTATTCCAGTTCCGCGCCGTACAGATAATTGATATCCTGCGTCATGGGAATCCTGTTTAAGCTGTAATCAACATATTCCTCATCGCCATCCGTATCCTCACCCTCCGGCGCAACGCCTGATACCCTGCTGGAGAACATACCGAAATCATACTCTGTCAAAAGAAACTTTCCATAAGCGGAATTTATAACGCCACCAACGGCATTGAAGTTCAACCCGTTTTTAAAATAGTCTAAAAAGCCGGGCAAATTCCCCTCGCCTCTGGATGCGCTCAGCTCATCCATCACGCCATCAGGAATATCCCTTGCGTTTGTCGCCTCATCACCTTTCAGCTCATTTTCCAATTCACTTGTCAGATCATCCGCATCATCTATTTTGCTCTGCGCCGCATTTTTGTCTCCATCACCGGAACCGTTAAACATTGCCTGCAATGCTGTATACAAAGAATCAGGGCCCTTATCAAAGTCTGTCCATTCAAAACAAAGCTCTTTGTATCCCCAGTCTTCCCCCGGAGCCAGGCTTCCGCTTTTGATTGCTGAATAAGCATCATTCAGCTTCGATAATGCAGCGTTGGCCGCGCTTTTATTACTGNNTACAGCCCACGTTGTCATATTCCAGCTGATATATTTCACCAAACATGCCTTTTAATTCCCGCATTTTCTCCAGATCTTCTATATTTTTCTCAATGGCGGCCTTAACGTCCTCCGTGACACCTGAATTAAGCTGGGCGCGCAATTGAGTGATTTTACCATCAATATCTTCCAGGCTGCTTTCAACTGCTACTGAAGCCGAAAAAAAGCAATTGACATAATATTCTACATTATCAAAGTTAATCGGTGAACCGGAAAAATCAGAAGCTGCAGTCTTTAAGCTGTCTATTGTCAGCTTAATATCAGCTACATAATCATCGGCATTTTCAAAATACAGCCCGGCAAGATACTTTTCATAATCTGATAGTTCCTCCCCATCCTCCTGCTTCTCATATGCCGCATCTATCTCATTCTGGCTGACGCAGTAGATATAATAATCCTCATACTTATCGCTGGTAAAAATACTATATAGCTCTTTATTATAGCTTCCGATATTATTCTTGATCCTATCAGAATATGCCCTGTATTGGTCAAATTTCTGCATATAGTCATAATAAACCTGCATCTGTTCCAATACCTTTGCACTGGCATCCCCGATACCAGCCAACTNNCGCTTCACGGTCATTCTCCATATGGGCAATTTGCTCATAAGGTCCCATCAGTCCATTAAGATCAAAAAAACCTGCATTATCAATGGTCTGCTCAATGATACGGAACTTCATATAATCGCTGATCTGCGTCATCATGACATTGGACGTATTCAAACGGTCAACCGTCTCATATGAGAATCCGACTGTTGAAGACGCATAGGGCATGAAGCCGCTTAATTGCATTGATTGCAGCTCTGCCGTCAGGGTACCCTGAANNGCCTGAAGACCCGGATTAAAAGACAGCTTCATATAATTCTCAAAATCTGCCAGCGCATCCAGCCCTTCCTGATTCTGCGTGACGGAAAAAAGCCCATACAGCTCTTTCAAAACATTATCATATTCACTCAAAACAGCTTCGCCGTATGCATCTGCAGCCATGGATGCCTGCGATGCAAATAACTGCAGTCTGGCCACGTCAACCATGAAACCCGTGATCACAACTACCGGCACCATGATCAATGTAACAAATACCGTTATAAATCCCTGTTGTCTTCCTGCTATCTTCATTGCACACCCCTCGTTTATCAAGTGCCAAGAAACTCCTTCAACTTGTCGTAAAGCGCCCCCATCTTTTGGGCAAAATCTTTCATCACATCCCCCAGCTTTGTCTCTTCCAAAAGATCTATCGCATAATCCGTATTACGGATCAAATCTTCATGATTTACGACAGCCACCCTGGCAGATGCACTGATTGTATAACTATTATTTTTTATTCCCAGGATCGAAAAATCAATCAACGGAAACTGTACATGCTGGACCGCAGTTGCCTCCAGCTCGTGAAAGATCACATAGTTAGTCATTTTATATGTAACCTCAACTTCATCGCTTAACAGCAGACTGCCTGCCACTGACCTGAAAAATGTTTCAAATGCCCTCTCTTCTTCAGAAGATTGCTTAAATGTAAACATCCCCCGGTAAGGATTCTCAGGTTCTTCTGCCGAATATGAATTGCCGCGTCTGTCACTCACTGATTCTTCGGGAACGGTAAAAGCCAATTTATCCTCTGTAGATATGAAGGTATCCGTTATCGTGTTTTTATAATAAATAACTGAGGTTTCCAGCGCCGCCTGCAGATTCGCCCTCTGACAGAAAAAAAGGGAGATATAGATCAGCAATATGACACTCAGTATTGCTATCGGCATGATGATCACCGCTTCCACCACCACCAGCCCCTGTTCGCCTTTTCTATTGTTTTTCATATATCCCCCACTTCCCTATGACCCTATTGTCAAATGCCTAAGTGTGTATATCACTTTCATCAGACAAATCGTGATCAAAAATCGTGATCAAAGATCTTCTCCATTATACCCCCTATCCATGCGCTCAGCTGTTCCCAGAAAGTCGCGATCAGCAGTACCACGATCAATGTAAGAATAATGGTTGCCACTACATTCGATACGCCCATTTCTGATGTAAAGAAATCCTTTATATCCTCCTTACATTTAGCCATGCGTATTCTGGCTCCGATCAACACATCATCAAGATAGTTCATTTTTTACCTCTCCTTTCATAATTTTTATTACTATATCCCATATGTCAGAAATTCAGATTAGACATGATGGGAATAATAATCACAACAAGTATGCCGACAAACATGATCATCGTCGGAATAAACAGTTTAGTCTGCACCTTATCCACAAGTCTTCTGGAGGAGTGCTTTTTCTCCAGCCAGCATTCATCATTGAGCGTCCTGATGTCAGAGGCAAGATTGGCATTACCGGCGCGGTAGCTCTTGGAGATCAGCGATACCAGCTTATCAAGGTATTTATTATCGCATCTTCCCTGCAGATGTATCAGCGCCTTCTCCATCGAAACAGCCTGCTGCGTATCATAAAGCACACGGCGCAATTCGTGGTAGATCAGCGTATTGCCGCTATTGGCCGTTTCCTCCATTGCCTTACTGATATTCATTCCGGAGATCACAAGCAATGTAAGCTTAGACACAACATTGGGGAAATCCTCCTCAATCTCTTCTTTCCGCTTCAATGCCCTGCTATTGATCGTATCATACGGAAGATATCCAAGAACGCCCATCAGTACTGCGGCAACACCGGAGATCATCAGGATCTTGTTCGGAGCGCTTCCAAGTCCCATCAACATGACCGCAAGAAAAAGCCCTGTCAGCAGCCCCATATACACATACGAAATCAGCGTGGCAAACAGATAGTAGGAGTAGATGATGGCATTACGTTTATCCCCTGTCTCCTGTCCTTTCTCCAGCTCCAGAAAACCCGCTTGTTCGCAGTTCTCTATCTGTTTACGGAACATTCCGTTATCCACATCGATCTTGAACCGCTTACAGCATGTATAGCCAAACAAAATCAGCAGATCTGCAAATCCGGCTTTTTTACCGGACAGATATATTTCCTCCGCGGCACGATAAGCTTCGATCTGTTTGTCCATCTCTTTTACCTTTTTGGCGGCTTTCTTTTCCGAAATACGATGATACTTTTCATATTCATAAAGATATTCCGTCTTCTTCTCCGTTTCTGACAATCCTGCAAAACGGTTCTGCCACGCCTTTGACAGAATCAATTCCAGAACGTCTCCATTCTCCGCCTTGGAAATGCCTATGATAAACACAAAACCTAATATTGTCAGCAATAAAATCAAAACAATGATGAGCATATCAACTGTCTCCCCTATATTTCTATATCAGTCGCCCGCACTGCCAATATGTATGACACGAATACACACGCAATACCTATCGTAGCCGCAATCCTTCCCTGCAATGTCGTGAAAAGGACTCCTAAAAAGCCGCTATCTCCACCCATTGCCGACATTGCGATCACTATGACAAGCGGCAGCACAAGCATCGTATATGCCTCCGATTTTGCAGAGGAGATCCCCGTATCAATCTCCATCTTGATCTCCTGCTTTTCTTTGATAATGTCATGCGTCTGCCTGATAATATATCCGAAATCACTGCTCTTTCCATCAATCGTTGCATAGACGGTTGCAAAGCTTTGTATATCATCTACATCACTGCGTTCACCAAACTCTTTAAACCCTTGTACCATAGGGATGCCTGCTCTCTGATAGTCACTCACGATCAGCTGGATCTCCCTGACGATATCGGCATCCTCGTTGAATATCATCTGGAGTTCACGCTGTGCATCCATAATGGCATTCTCCATAGATCTGCCACTGCCACCGCTGACCGAGATCGATATGATCTCTAAGAATTCCTTAAACTGCGAGCGCAGCCTGTTCTGACGTTTTTTAATGGAATCGCCTGCATAATTTTTTTCCTGAAACACTGCCAATATCAGACCGCCAATCAGAGCCACCGCCATATTTCTGTAAAAAATGTAAAAAACTATCGCAATGATTACAACAAATACAATATATGCTGTCAGGTGTTCCGTCTTTGTCATGTTGCATTCGTAATATTTTAAACGCTTCTTCTCTCTTTCTGCTTCTTCGTTTGCCATAAATGCTCTCACCCCTCTTCTCACTTCTGCCTTGACATTCCGTCCTGACCACTCTCCAGATAATCATAGATTCCGGCAAGTATAAACTTATCCTGATTCTGTATCTTATTCTTTGTCCGGAGTAATTTGCCGGAAACCTTCTGCAGGGTTGTCTTCTCATCCTCTTCGAACTTATAGATGGGATTCAGCGTAACCTTTCCGTCTTTATATCCCGTCACTTCCGTAATTTCCATGGTCTTTCGTGAAAAGTCACGAAGTCTTGAAAGGTGGACAATATAATCTACGGCAGATGCGATCTGCATCCTGATCGCCTCTAACGGAAGATCGGCGCTTCCGGTAAGCACCATTGTTTCCAAACGGCTGATCATTCCTTCCGGTGAATTCGCATGTCCGGTAGACAAGCTTCCGTCATGTCCGGTATTCATTGCCTGCAGCATGTCCAGCGCTTCTTCTCCGCGCACCTCGCCTACGACGATCCTGTCGGGACGCATTCTCAAAGAAGCCTTGATCAGATCTCTGATCGTGATCTCATTAGCCTCTTTAGAATTGGCCTTTTTTGTCTCCATACGCACAAGATTCGGAACATTCTTGATCTGCAGCTCTGCAGAGTCTTCTATCGTTATGACACGTTCCCAGGGCGGAATAAAGTTAGAAAGCGCATTAAGAAATGTTGTCTTACCGCTCCCCGTACCACCGGCAACGAATATATTATGACGTGATCTTACTGCCTTCTCCAGGAAATCGGCTGCTTCCGGTGTCACAGATCCATAGCTTAACAGCTTTTCAATCGTCATCGGATCCTTTGGGAAACGGCGAATCGTAACCGTAACACCACTCAATGCTACAGGCGGAAACACGACATGCACGCGGGATCCATCCTCCAATCTCGCATCTACGACCGGATTACTTGCATCAACCGTCCTGTCCATGGCGCTGACAAATTTTTGTACGATCCTGATCAGATCCTCCTCGCTCTCAAAATGCTCATCCATCTTTTCCAGCTTACCGGATTTTTCAATAAAGATGTTATCATAGCCATTGATCATAACTTCCGTGATGTTCGTATCCGTAATAATCTTACCTAAAATGCCAAGTCCTTCCACTGACTCGTTTATTGTATACTTTAAGGAGTTTTTATCCTTAAAAGACATTCCTTGGTAATAATGATACAACTCCGTATCATTCTTCTGCGCCCAGCCAATTCTCTCCTGCAGCTTCCGGTCAACCAGAAGATTGAATTC
>DLOQ01000171.1:1492-2701 GCA_002479655.1 Lachnospiraceae bacterium UBA7480 | reverse complement strand
AATAATCATTGCCCATATCTGTCTCCAACCCCAGCTTTTATCTTTTGCCCCAAACAGCATCAAGATCAATGGCATCACTCTGCACCATGCTCTGCACCAGATCCCTGATCTTTAAGCTGCCATAATGGTGGAACATACCAACCACCGGCAGACCGTTTGTATTCATAAAAAGTTTATTTCTCTCCGCAAAATTCTGTAATATGAATATTTTGCCGCTCTGTATGTCAACAATATTCTGCTCTAAAAAAGAATTTACTTTAAACTCCGCACATTCATCATTGCGGACAACCAGTAAGATCCTATCCGCTTCATGCAGCACTGCGCTGCTCAAGGCATCAATACAGCTTCCGGTATCCACAATGATATAATCACAGACATTACAAGCGCGCACCTTTCTCAGAACATCCAATAACTCTTTCTCATCAACGTCTTTATAATCCACAATCCGGCTAAAGCCTTCCAAATACATTATTCCGTCTTCATTTTCCTTAATCAGGCCTTTTATTTTTAATTCGAGATTGGCGCCGCTATTCAGAGCTGCCACCAATTCCGTAATTCCCTCTTCTTTAACCGGAAATTTTAATACAGAACTGTTGATCTGTTCCGTACTGAGAAAAAGAACGCGTTTTTTTTCCTTATGCAGTCGTTCAGCAACAGCCATTGCCACTGCCGTTTTCCCACATCCGCCAACAGGAGAATACACCGCCATCATCCTTGCTATATTTCCACTATAAAATGATATGACATCATTGCCGGCAAACTCCGAGAAATTACGGATAATTTCCTTATATATATTACTGATCCGCTGATATTTCTTTATTTTGGTTATATCATCATAAAATCCGGCATTTTGCGTAACATCAGACACCAACGCTATCGGCATGATCTGATTCGAAAAATGAATTTTCTCTTCTGANNAATCTTTTCTCTGCGGAAAAACAAAAATATAGAAATATCCGGATCAAACAATACGATCTGGCAGGCATTTTCCTCAATTGCCCTGCGCAGACTTTCACCATTTGTAAATACCAATAAAGTAAGCTCCTCATACTGCTGCAGTACGCCGGAGACACGTTCGGCATAATCCCTGTTCTTATCTGCAACCGCCATTCTAATATTCATTATCATACCGCCTGTTCTTTTAATATAAATATTTAGATTTTCCCTAAAACCTTATACTTTTACCCTTTTCAAAAAGTTTCCAGTCTA
>DLOQ01000171.1:0-1470 GCA_002479655.1 Lachnospiraceae bacterium UBA7480 | reverse complement strand
TATTAAAATTATAAAGGCAATGAAGTAAAAAATATCTATATAAGCCATTTGCATGACTTACTGAAAGTCACCCTTTCCCGCATCCATTTCGGTGGCAAATAAGTAATCGAATGACTTATTAAAATACCTGCAAAACGCCTGACACTCACTTGGCACGAATCTTCCGCTGCGAATCTTTTGGCTATAAGTGTTGCGGCTTACGCATATAATGTTTCCCATATCCTCATCACTGAGATGAAAGTACGCTTTTTGCCCTAACAAATTTACATACATCTGTTTTCACCTCCATTGTCCGCATTTCGCCAACTTACCCTAAGTATAGTCGCATATCGCAAACTAGTCAATAGATTTTTAGTAAATAATAGACAATTTGTGGAAATTTGTTGACAATACGCCAACTCAGTGATAATATGCCTTTGAAATGAGGTGAAATATGGGATTTCCTGAACAGTTAAAAATGGCACGCTTAAACATAAATTATACCCAACAACAGGTTGCTGATCTAATGGGAATTGCAAAAAGCACATATTGCGGATATGAAACAGGAAAAAGACAGCCTGAAATAGAAAAAATAAAATTACTGGCTCGCATTCTTCAGACATCGGGCGATACTTTGCGTGAAACGGGCTTTAATCCCGAATCAGAAGATAAATTTGAAAAAGCTCTGGCAATATTCAAATCCCTACGTCCGGAGTTCCAAGACTATGCTTTAGAACAAATGAAAAAATTAGCTGAATTGCAGGACAAAATTTAAAAAGGGACACCAAAGGATCATATTTCCTTTGATGCCCCTATTTTAATGCATTTCCAACTATAAGATCTCATCTGAAAAGTGATTACTTGTAATTGACGATCTTCCCAAAATCAGCCTTGAGTGATGCGCCGCCGACAAGTCCGCCGTCAATATCCGGCTGTGCAAACAGCTCTGCTGCATTNNTACTGGATGCGGACAGCTTCCGCTGTTGCTCCGTCATACATCTCAGCGATGCAGTCACGGATGCCCTTGCACACTTCTTCAGCCTGCTCTGTCGTAGCTGTCTTGCCTGTTCCGATCGCCCAGATCGGCTCATAAGCAATGACGATACCCTTTACCTGATCTGCGGTAACTCCATCCAGATCGGATTTGATCTGCAGCCTGATCCAGTCCATGGTCACACCCATTTCCCTCTGCTCAAGCGTTTCACCGCAGCAAAGGATAGGAACAAGTCCTGCTTCCAACGCCTTCTTCACTTTCTTATTCAGAAGGCAGTCGCACTCCTTAAAGTAATCGCGTCTCTCGGAATGTCCGATGATAACATACTTAACGCCCGCGTCAACTAACATTGCAGCGGAGATCTCGCCCGTAAAAGCGCCCTTCTCCTCAAAGTACATATTCTCCGCTCCAACCTCTACGTTCGTTCCTTTGACTGCTTCCACTACCGGAACGATGTCGATTGCAGGTACGCAATATACAACATCTACTTCCTCATT
>DLOQ01000175.1:15370-27117 GCA_002479655.1 Lachnospiraceae bacterium UBA7480 | reverse complement strand
AATAAATTTAAAAAAGAAAAAAGGAAAAGGAAAAAAGAAGCAGAATATTAAAAAAGGGTGCGAAAAATGTAAGGTGGGATACAAAAGAGGGCTTAAGGAGGGAAGACTGGCGATGATCGTTCGGGAACAGCTGGAATTGTTGGAGCGGGAATCTTTAAGTAAATACGCAACTTTGAGCGAAAATTCCCAGGGAAGGCTGCGCTCGGAAGAACAGTGTGATATCCGCCCGGTCTTTCAGCGTGACAGAGACAGGATCCTTCACAGTAAGGCATTTCGCCGGTTGAAGGATAAGACGCAGGTATTTTTGACACCTGAGGGAGATCATTACCGCACAAGGCTGACGCATACGCTGGAGGTTTCGCAGAATGCGAGGACGATCGCCAAAGCGCTCCGCTTGAATGAAGAGCTGGTGGAGGCGATTGCTTTAGGACATGATCTGGGTCACACGCCATTTGGACATGCCGGGGAAAGAGCGTTGAGCAGGGTCTGCCCCGGAGGATTCAAGCATAACGAACAGAGTGTACGTACTGTTGACGTACTGGAAAAAGACGGCATGGGACTGAATCTGACCATGGAGGTCAGAGACGGCATCCTGAACCATCAGACCAGCAGCATGCCGGCGACATTGGAAGGAAAGATCGTAAGGCTGTCTGATAAGATCGCATATATCCATCATGATATGGATGACGCAATCAGGGGGAATATATTAAGGGATTCCGACGTTCCCAAGGAGATTGGGGACGTGATCGGATATACGACGAGGGAGCGTCTTGACCGCTTTATTCATGATATTGTCAACGCCAGCTTTGATCAGGACGATATCAGGATGTCGGATGATGTGGCGGAGGCGATGAAAAAGATGCGTGAGTTTATGTTTGAGCGTGTCTATCAAAGTCCGGTTGCAAAGGCGGAGGAGCATAAGGCTGAAAAGCTGGTGGAGACGCTGTTTGAATATTATGTGAAGCATAAGGATGAAATGCCGCAGGAGTTTTTGTTCCTGTTAGACCGGGGGGAACCGGTGGAACGTGTGGCATGTGATTATATCGGAGCAATGACCGACCGGTTTGCGATCGCGTTGTATGAGGAGATCTTTATACCGAAGTCGTGGCACGGCTAAGTGTGAAAAGTACTTCCGGCAGCGTTCTTCACATTGATGATAAGCGCGCTATTGAAGCGTGACAAATGCTTCTGATTGCTCACAGCAAGCGCCACTATTGAAGCGCGAAAAGTACCGGTTCAAGATTGAAAGGATATAGGTTGAGGCTCTGACATGGAGGATTAGTATGTACTATCCGCAGGAATTGATTGAGGAAGTCAGGCAGAAAAATGATATTGTGGATGTGATTTCCGGTTATGTTGCCCTGAAACGACAGGGGGGAAATTATTTCGGACTGTGTCCGTTTCATAGCGAGAAATCGCCATCTTTCTCTGTATCGCAGCATAAGCAGATGTATTATTGTTTTGGCTGCCATAAAGGCGGCAATGTTGTTACCTTTGTTATGGAATATGAGAATTTTACCTTTCCGGAGGCGCTGCGCCTGCTGGCGGAGCGGGTCAATGTCAGGCTTCCGGAAGTGGAATATACGGAGGAAATGCGGCAGAAAGAGAGTAGGCGGGCGAAGCTTTTCGAGATCAATAAGGAAGCTGCGATATATTATTTCCGCGCATTGCGCAGTGAGCAGGGGGCGCTTGGTAAAAAATATCTGACAGACCGGCAGCTGTCAGAGGAGACGATGAAGCAGTTTGGACTTGGGTATTCCTTGCAGTATAGCGACGCTCTTGTGAAATACCTTAAAAATAAAGGGTATGACGACGGACTGATATGGGATTCCGGACTTGCCGTATTTCACGAAAAATATGGAATGAGCGACAAGTTTTTTAACCGGGTGATGTTCCCGATACAGGATATCAATGGCAAGGTGATCGGATTTGGCGGAAGGGTTATGGGGGATGCGAAACCCAAATATCTTAATTCTCCGGAAACGGAGATTTTTGATAAATCGAGAAATCTTTACGGGCTTAATTTTGCCAGGACTTCGCGGAAAAATGGAATTATTCTGTGTGAAGGCTATATGGATGTGATCGCGATGCATCAGGCGGGATTTACACAGGCTGCGGCATCGCTGGGGACTGCATTTACACCCGGACAGGCTATGTTGATAAAGCGTTATACGCAGAATGTCTATCTTGCGTATGATAGTGATGATGCCGGTGTAAATGCGGCATTGCGGGCGATCGGAATCTTAAGGGATGCCGGGCTGGGCTGTCGGATCATTAATATGCAGCCATATAAGGATCCAGATGAATTTATCAAGAATCTGGGGACTGAGGAATTTGAAAAAAGAATAGAGGATGCGGAAAACAGTTTTTTATTTGAAGTCCGTATATTAAAGCGCAGTTATAAGCTGGAGGATCCGGCAGAAAAGACCGGATTTTATACGGAAATAGCGAAAAAGCTTTGCCAGTTTGAGGAGGAGATCGAACGGGAAAATTATCTGACTGCGGTTGCAGAGCTTTATCAGATCGATCCGCAGAATCTGAGAAAGCTGGTGATCAATCAGGCGGCGGCAANNCGGCAGGTGCTGCCATAAGACCGCCGGAGGTCCGCTCCGGTATACAGCGTAAAAATATGGCGGAGGACGGTCAAAAGAAGGTACAGCGGGTACTGCTTACATGGCTTGCCGAAGAACCGGCATTGTTTGGGAAGATCGAGGAGTACATCACTCCGGAAGATTTTACGGACGAGCTGTATTACAAGGTGGCAAAGAGGCTGTTTGAGGATCATGATGCAGGCAGTGACAATCCGGCGGCGATCGTGGATCTGTTTGACGATCAGCAANNAGCAGGAACGGAACGCCGTAGCGGAGATCTTTCATACGCCGCTTGCGGGGATTGAGACAAAGGAAGAACGGGAACAGGCGCTCCGTGACATTGTTTTAAATGTAAAAAAGAACAGTTTTGCATATTATACCGCAAAGATGGGGAAAGATGTTAGTGCAGTACAACGTGTGGTTGAGGCAAAAAAAGCGCTTGAGGCATTGGAGCGGATACGTTTTGTCCTGGATTGACGAAACAGAAAAAATCAAGACTTATAAATAAGCAATTATGAAAGGAGTATAGATACCCAAATGGATGAAATCACACAAGCAAAATTTGATGAGAAACTGAAGGCGCTTCTGACATCTGCAAAAAAGAGAGGATATGCAGAGTATCAGGAGGTAATCGATTCTTTTGCGGATCTGAATCTGGAAGAGGAACAGTTTGATAAGATATGGGATGCTCTGGATAAAAACAAGATTCTTTTAAGGATCGATACGATTGATGACGATGATATCCCGGAGGAAGAACTTTCTTTGGAGGATGCGGCAGAGCTTGAACTTGATATGGAGAATCTTGAAAACTCCCTGGGGGACGGCGTTAGTATCGAGGATCCGGTTCGGATGTATCTGAAAGAGATCGGACGGGTACCGCTTCTTAGCGCGGACGAGGAGATCGTCCTGGCAAAGAAGATGGAAGCAGGCATCGAGGCAGAGGAAGAGAAGAAAGAGCTGGAAAGCAAGCTGGAAAATGAAACGGCGGAAGCAAAGAAAAAGAAGTTGATTAAAAAGATCAAAGAAAAGGACGATTTGATAGAAGAAGGCAAAGCAGCAGCGAAGAATCTTTCCGAAGCAAATCTTCGTCTTGTGGTCAGCATCGCAAAGAGATATGTGGGGAGAGGTATGCTCTTTCTTGATCTGATTCAGGAAGGCAATCTGGGGCTGATCAAGGCGGTGGAAAAATTTGATTACAGGAAAGGATATAAATTCTCGACGTATGCAACATGGTGGATACGGCAGGCGATCACAAGGGCGATAGCCGATCAGGCAAGGACGATCCGCATTCCGGTGCATATGGTGGAGACAATTAATAAGATTATCAGGATCAATCGTCAGTTGTTACAGGAATTAGGGAGGGAGCCTTCTCCAGCAGAGATTGCTGAGCGTATGGATATTCAGGAAGAAAAGGTAAGGGAGATATTAAAGATTTCTCAGGAACCGGTATCTCTAGAGACGCCGATCGGCGAGGAGGAGGACAGCCATCTGGGAGATTTTATTCAGGATGACAATGTGCCGGTGCCGGCAGAGGCAGCTGCATCCATGATGCTTAGGGAACAGCTTGATGAGATATTGGACACGCTGACAGAGAGAGAACGAAAGGTATTGACACTCCGCTTTGGATTGGTGGACGGACGAGCGAGGACGCTTGAAGAAGTCGGAAAAGAATTTTCCGTAACAAGGGAACGTATCCGTCAGATCGAGGCGAAGGCATTGCGAAAGCTCCGTCATCCGAGCAGAAGTAAGCGGATCAGGGATTATCTGGACTGATGGCGGCGTTATCAAGTCGGTTGCAGGCAGTGGCAGCACTGGCGGAACCGGGAAAAACGGCAGCGGATATCGGCTGTGACCATGGATATGTAAGTATCCGGTTGATCCAACAGGGGATATTTTCCAAGGTGATCGCTATGGATGTCAGATCGGGACCGTTAGAGACTGCCGGAAAGAATGTTGCTCTTTATCGGATGGAGGATGCCATTGAACTGAGGCTGTCGGATGGACTTCGGATGCTGGGGATCGGAGAGGCGGACTGCATGATCTGTGCCGGTATGGGAGGCGCGCTGATATGCCGTATTCTGGAGGATGAACCGGAGAAGGCACAGGCAATGAAGCAGATCATATTACAGCCGCAGTCGGAGATATCGCTGGTACGCAGGTTTTTAAGACAACATGAATATGCCATTGTAAAAGAGGATATGGTAAAAGAAGATGGCAAATATTATCCGATGTTCCGGGCGGTGCGGCAGACAATGCGGGAAAAATTGCCGGAAGACAGGCAGATCTTATATGATGAATATGGGAAACTGTTGTTAGAGGGGCAGCATCCTGTCTTATGTGAATGGCTGCTGCATGAGCAGGCTGTCACCGGGGAGATCCTTTCCGGGCTTCAAGATGTAGATGGAGCAGAACGGGATACGGACACAGGCAGGCGGCGGAAGCAGAGACTGTCGGAACTGCGGGAAAAGCAGCAAAGGATCAAGGATGCATTGGCATTTTATGCGTGAAATGATCCGGAATATATATGCTCAGATTTTGAGTTATGTAAACCTCATAATAACGGATAAGAAAGGTGACATTATGCAATTAGAGGAAGTAATCAGGCGGCTGGAGGCGCTTTCCCCGCCATCCTTTGCGGAAAGCTGGGACAATAGCGGATTGATGTGCGGCAGGAAAAAGAAGGAGATAGAAAAGATACTGCTTTCCGTGGATGCCACGGATGAAGTCGTGGAGGAGGCTGTGCTTTCCGATACGGATCTGCTTTTGACGCATCATCCACTGATTTTTCCGCATGTATCAAGTTTAACGGAAGAGGATATCGTGGGCAGGAGATTATTTAAGCTGATTCAGGCGGACGTATGCTGCTATGCGATGCACACCAATTTTGATGTGATCGGTATGGCGGATGAGGCAGCAGATCGTTTGGAACTGACTGACAGGACTGTGCTGGATGTTACATATGAAGATTCATTATCCAAAGAGGGCGTAGGCAGGGCAGGGCGTCTGCCGCAGGAGATGAGTCTGCGGGAATGCGCGGAGCTGGTCAAGGAAGTGTTTTTGATTGATTCTGTCAGGGTCTATGGGGATCCGGAAATGAGGATCCGCATTGCCGCTATCTCGCCGGGCTCCGGAAAGAAGAGGAGCGGCTATGCCTTAAAGGCGGGAGCGGATGTCCTGATCACGGGTGACATCGATCATCATGATGGGATCGACTCCGTGGCAAGGGGACTGGGCATTATCGATGCGGGACATTATGGGATCGAGAAGATATTTCTGTCGTATATGAAGCAGTTTATCTTAAAGAATATGCCGGAGATGACCGTGGTGTGCGCTTCGCAGAAGGAGCCGTTTATCGTGGCGTAAGACGGCGCGGAATGCAAAGGAAGGAATATATATAAGAATAAAGAATAGAAAGGACAAAGGAAGCATGGATAAGGTGATACTGACGATTGAAGGGGAAAAGAAGGAATATCCCAAGGGGATCACATATGAGGAGGTTGTTGAGGAATATCAGGCGAAGCATGACGGGCTGATCGCGGTGGTCATGGAGAATGATAAGATCCGTGAATTATCAAAGACCGTGGAAAAGGATGCTGTGGTCAGGCTGATCACCAGAAGGGAGTCGATCGGACATAAGACCTATGTGCGTACGGCGATCCTGACCATGGTCAAGGCCGTTGCGGATATTCTGGAAGCGGAGGAAAAAGGTTCTTCCAAGGTAAAACAGGTCAAGGTGGAATATACCATCGGCAACGGATACTATGTCAGCCCCAAAGGCGGACTGACGGTCGATCAGTCCTTTATTGATAAAGTAAAAGCGCGCATGAGGGAACTGGTTGATTCGAAGACAAAGATCAATAAGTATTCCATGAACACTGATGAGGCGCGGGCGATTTTCGCCGAAGCGGGGATGGCGGATAAGGATAAATTGTTCCGTTACCGTCGTGGCTCGTATGTCAATATCTATGAGATAGACGGCTATCATGATTATTATTATGGCTATATGCTGCCAAATGCGGGATATATCAGGGAATTTGATCTGTTGCCGTTCAATAACGGGTTTATGCTGATGCTGCCGGAAATGGGCGACCCGTTGACGGTAAAGCCGCTGGCTTCCAGAGAAAAGCTGTTTGAGACGCTGCGGAAAGGGACGGACTGGGGCGAGAAGCTTGGCATCGATACGGTGGGCGATCTGAATGACAGGATATGTGAAGGCGGACTGAGCGATATCATCTTATTGCAGGAGGCTCTGCAGGAGCGTAGGATCGCTGAGATTGCTAGGGAGATCGTAGAACGCGGGGGCGTGAAGTTCGTCATGATCGCGGGACCTTCTTCTTCCGGTAAGACGACATTTTCCCACCGGTTGTCCGTGCAGCTTGCTTCCTATGGGCTGAAGCCGCATCCGATCGCTGTAGATGATTACTTTGTCAACCGGGAAGATACGCCGAAAGATGAGAATGGTGATTATAATTTTGAATGTCTGGAAGCCATTGACACGACGCTCTTTAATCAGGATATGACAAAGCTGCTGGCCGGTGAGACGGTGGAGCTGCCGACATTTAACTTTAAGATCGGGGCAAGGGAGTATAAGGGCAATTATAAGACTTTGGGACCGGAGGATATCCTTGTGATCGAGGGCATCCATGCGCTCAATGATAAGATGTCGCTGACCCTCCCGGCAGAGAGTAAGTTTAAGATCTATATCAGCGCGCTTACGAGCCTGAATGTGGATGAACATAACAGGATCCCAACCACGGACGGAAGGCTGATCAGACGGATGGTGAGGGACGCGCGGACGAGAGGCGCATCTGCGACAAGGACGATCAGGATGTGGCCGTCTGTGAGACGCGGCGAGGAGGAGAATATCTTTCCTTTCCAGGAAAGCGCGGATGCAATGTTTAACTCGGCGCTGATCTATGAACTGGCGGTGCTTAAGCAGTTTGCGGAGCCGTTGTTATACTCCGTGAAGAAGGAGGAACCGGAATATTATGAGGCAAAGAGGCTGTTGAAATTTTTTGAATATTTTTTGGGTGTGAGCAGCGAGAATCTTCCTAACAATTCCATTGTAAGGGAGTTTGTAGGGGGATCCTGTTTCAACGTATAATCACATAAGTGGGACGGATGGTCGCGCGGGAAATCCCGTGAGGAAAGTCCGGGCTTCACAGGGCAGGATGCCGGATAACGTCCGGTGGAGGCGACTCCAAGGCTAGTGCAACAGAAATATACAGCCGCGCAAGCGGTAATGGTGGAAAGGCGGTGTAAGAGACCACCGCCCGGCTGGTAACAGCCGGGGCTCTGTAAACCCCATCCGAAGCAAGACCAAAAAGAAGACAACAGGCTTGCCCGGTCTGTCTTCAGGTAGGTCGCTTGAGCCTGCCGGTAACGGCTGGACCAGATAGATGATCATCCCGGCCGGCATTGCCGGCTATGACATAACCCGGCTTATAGTCCCGCTTATGTATTATATATATTTTCCGCAGGCGGCACAATCCGCATCTGCTTTTGCAGCCGGTCTTTCAGGCTGTTTAGGAATCTTTCGTTTTCAAGTACGGTAAGCATGGGACCAAAGGACATGACTTCAATCAGCAGTTCGGTCTCCATATTCCGGTTATAATAGATGAGACATTCATAAGTGTCCTCATCTATTTTTGTTGTATTCTTTTCATAATTTGCAAAGTGCAGCATGGCACGCTCAAGGGCATTGCGTTTGTTGACAATGCGCAGCCGGAGCGGTTCTTTATAGTAAGAACGCTGAATCATAGCATCTAAATCTACAGGAGAGGATAGAGTTTTTGGCAGCAGTCGGACACTCTGAATACGGGAAACATTCAAGGTCTCCAGTTTTAAATGTTTCGCCGGATGGGTGGGCTTCAGAGCGAGAACCCGGAATTTGTCATTCTTGACCGAGTATTCCAGACGGGCGGGGATATAGTGGTGATGTACGCGGGTCCCGTTCGGGGAGGTATAGTCGATATCCACGTACCGGTTCTGCTTCTGCGCCTGAAGCAGGGTCCGGAAGCAGTCTCGGTAATTTTCATCTTCATAGGGATCGCTGTCAGCGAACCGGTCAAAATAATAGAACTGCTCCGGTCTCCAAAGCGGAGCCACATCAGCCAGCATGTTATCCAATGCTTCCAATTGCTCCCGATCCAGAAATAATCCTATGCGCGGGTCAGACAGCAGCGCCTTAAGATAGGACTTCTCAAGGTCGGAAACAGGGGTGGTAAAAGAGGATGAGAGTCTGGAACGGTATAGCTTTCCATCCTTTTCAAATAGATTCCATGTACCGTCTTCCAGCTTAGGGATTATGGAAAGCAGGCTCTCCTCAAAGCCTTCACCGGAGATCCGGTGGCGGATGTCCTGTATGGTCAGTGTGTCCTGACTGCGCAATAAATGTCTTAACACCTGATAGTAGCAGCTATATATTTCTGAGAATAATTCCATGACTTTTTCTCCGTCTGATGGCTGTTGCTGAACATGCACTGCCATCATTTCAGTTAAATTTTTGGTGTGTTGCCTTTTTTAAGTGTTTCCATCTATCTGATATATCCGGTACATCGTCTGCAGATCCCTATAAAAACGCTTCTCCACGGATCTGTCCGTACATTCCAGAGACAGGATCCTGCCCGTGAAGGTGCGGATCCATGGCAGTATCTCATTGCAGTCGAATACTTCGATTTCGTACTGATAAACATTCCGTTTTATTCTTGTGACCGTACCGCCTCTGCCTTCACGCTTTAACCGTTCAACAATATATTGTTCGGAGGGTTCCAGAGCCTGTATTGTCATAGTCAGCTTATTAAGGTGGTGTTGGCTATTTCCCTGAAAGGATACGCCCCACAGATAGCAGCGGTTCCGGCCCAGCTGTGCCAGCAGTTCCTCATATCCCTCCGATGGGTCTGAGGGAGTAACGATTTTGACGGTATCCAGGCGGTAGCAGGTGAAGCGCCTGCTTTTTTTCACATATCCACACAGAAAACGGCGGCCGCTTCTGGTGCTGGTAAAGATCTGCAGGGGTGTACAGTCGGCGGTATTCAGAGCACCGTTTTTGGAGCTTTTCATTTCCAGACGTACATCTGTCTTCCGGTTCATGGCATCCAGAAGGGCGAATAGGATCTCTTCTTCCAGAGTATGTACGCAGAAGCTGTGTTTCACCCGGAAGGTTTGGTTGTGATGGTCCGACTGTTCCGAGAGGTAGTTTCCGATGATTCCAAGATTGCCCGCCATCTGGTAAAACGCAAGGGCATCCAGCATACCTTCATTTGATTTTATCCAGTGCGCAAGAGAATTGTCGATGGAAAAAACAACGGTTTTTCCGGATTTCTTTTTTTTCAGCAACCCTTCTTTTTCATAGGCATTGCATTTCCGGCGGACGGTCTGGATATCGAACAGCGCTTCATATTCCTCCAGCAGACCGCTTGTTATTTCCTCCACGGTCAGTTCCGCGCCGTCCTGAAGCAGATCCAGTATCAGGAAATGGAGCACGATATCGTTGTCGGTAAAGCTTTTCGTCTTCCATACCCTGAACAGAGGGTTGGTGTCCAGAAGGTTGCTGTCTATGGCAAGGGAAATGTTGCAGCCGTTAGATACATGGTCTTTCCGTACATGCTCCCCAAGCCAGCTTTCCAGACGTCTCCGTTCATTGTCATAGGTCCGGGGGCTTTTGCCCGTGAATTCATCTCTGGTCTTGAAGCCGTAGACAAAAAAATCACGCACATATTCTCTTGTTTTGGAAAAGCTTTTCACCAGCTCCTGAAAATCAGACATTTTTCTCCGGTTCCGCCTCTGCGCCTGAGAGACTGTTTTGTATTTTACCTGCTATTTTTGACTGTTATTTCCTTGTACGGGTAACCTTCAAAATAAATATAACACACTTCGCAACTTTTTTGAAATGATTCTCCGGAAAATGTTTCATATAATGAAAACAGTTAAGCCGGTTGAAGCAAACGGGTGGATAAAAACAGTCCCGGAACGAAATCAGTCCGGCGGCGCAGAAGTGTAGAGATGAGACCAGAATGGAAAGGATGGAGAGAATATGTTTGTACTGAATAATGAAAAAACAAGATTTCCGGTGAAGGTATGGCTGGAGGATGAGAGTCAGCTGGAGGGAAATTGTCTGGAGCAGGCATACAACCTGTCACAGCTTCCCTTTATACATAAATGGGTATGCCTGATGCCTGATACCCATGCAGGCAAGGGAATGCCTATCGGCGGAGTGATCGCTACAAAGGATGTGATCATCCCAAATGCGGTGGGAGTGGATATCGGATGCGGTATGGATTTTATTCCAACCAATATCCGTGTGGAGGATATCAAAGGGATTCAGACCGGAAACGGCACCCTGATCCAGTCTATCATCGGCAGCATCATGCGGGCGATCCCCTTAAATATGGAGAGATACAAGACGCCTCAGAAGTCGGAAGTGCTGGATCGCGCGCAGCGGGAAATGGAAAAGTATGAGGAGGACGCGGAGCTGATTCCGTTGATCGAGGACGGATATTATCAGGTGGGAAGTCTGGGCGGCGGCAATCATTTTATTGAGCTTCAGGAAGATCAGGATGGGTATCTTGGCATTATGATCCATTCCGGAAGCCGCCATCTCGGAAAGGCAATCTGCGATTACTTCCATAATAAGGCAAGAGAGCTGAACAATATGTGGTACAGCGAGGTCAGGGAGGAGTACCGTCTGGCGTTCCTGCCCGTCCGGTCAAAAGAAGGGCAGCAGTATATCAATTGGATGAATCTGGCTCTGGATTATGCCTTTGAGAACCGCGAGCGTATGCTGGATAAGACTTGTGCCATTGTAAAGGAGCAGATTGAAAAATATACGGATCTTACTGTGGAATATGGAGAGGAGATCAACTGCCATCACAACTATGCGGCATTGGAAAATCACTATGGCGCTAATGTCTGGGTACACAGGAAAGGCGCCACCAGAGTGAGGGAAGGAGAGATGGCTGTGATACCGGGAGCTATGGGCTCTTACAGCTATGTGGTGGAAGGAAAAGGGAATAAGGAATCCTTTTGCACCTCCTCCCATGGCGCGGGCAGAAGCTATTCCAGATCCGGCGCCATGCAGGCATTCAGCATAGAACAGGTCATGGTGGATCTAAAGGAACAGGATGTTGTGTTGGGAAAACGCAAGAAAAATGATGC
>DLOQ01000175.1:0-15285 GCA_002479655.1 Lachnospiraceae bacterium UBA7480 | reverse complement strand
CCCGGCGCCGACCGCAGCAGAGCAAAGAGCAAGTACCCCGCAGTCTGCTGAACAGAAAGGCTGATATGGCGTCAGTATGCTGCGGGATATTTGACAGGGCACGGGTATTGGGAGTCACTTCCTGCCCGGCGGTGCCGACAGCGTGCTGTACGGTATTCCACGAATATTCCTCAAGCTTAACGTGCGCTTAATGTTAAGTAAAGATTTGTGGTGTCGAGGGTTCGAATCCCTCCCGTGTAAACGGTAGCTCAGAGGTAGAGTGCACAACGGAAAAGACCTGTAAAGTCTGCGGTTCAAATCCGCCCAAATCAATACTTTTATCCCGATTTCGGGATCAGTCTGCTGCCTGAAGGTTGGGGATACCGCAGATTGGAAGGAGGAACAACACTCTGTAAAAGATGTCCGGAAGCGGTGGGGATATCCGCTTACAGAGTGTCCTTTCTCCCTACAATCTGCTAAACAAAGCTTCCGCATCAGACTGAGGAATGAGGGATAAAAGTATTACAAAAAAATTAAAATCAGGAGGAAAAAGTTATGAAGTATATTATTAAGGACAATCAAGCCGGATTTGTATTAAAGAACGGCGTATTTCAGAAGATGATCACCGCGGGAACATGGTATTTCCCTAAAATGACCGGTTACACGGTTGTGGTTGAGGAGATGCTGGGGGAACTGGACTATCCGGAGGTTCCTTATCAGGTGCTTTCCAAGGATGCCACATTCCTTAACGCTACTGTACATACGGAAATACCGGATGGCTCGGTGGGCTTTCTCTACAAGAATGGAAAGCTGACGGCTTTTGCTGACAGAAAGGAATATGTATTCTGGAATGTGTTTGATACATATGAGGTCAGGATCGTGTCCATGGCTGAAACACTTATTGGAGCGGAAGTAACGAAGCAGATGCTTTCGCTGGTGCCCACGCACCTCTATACGGAAGTCTCAGTAGGCGAGGGCGAGGTCGGTCTGGTATATTATGACAACGTGATGCAGAACCAGCTTTCCAAAGGAGTATACCGTTTCTGGAATTACAATCATGCCGTTTCCTATTGCGTGCTTGATATGAAGCAGAGAGAACTGGATATCGTAGGTCAGGAAATTCTGACCAAAGACAAGATCGGTATCAGAATGAATGTTGCATGCATGTATAAAATACGGGATGCAGTGGAATTTGTTGCAACGATCTCAGATTTAAAGGGACAGCTTTACCCTGCGGTACAGCTTGTGATCAGGGAGATCGTGGGCAATTACAGGCTGGACGAGATACTGGAGGCAAAGGAGCAGATTTCCAAGGAAATCTACGAGGCGCTTAAGAGACGGGAAGAAATGTTCTGCGTGAACTTCCTCACCGCAGGGATCAAGGATATCATACTTCCCGGTGAGATCAGGGAGATCATGAATTCTGTCCTTGTGGCGGAAAAGGCGGCGCAGGCAAACGTGATCGCCAGAAGGGAAGAGGTGGCCTCTACCAGATCCCTGCTCAACACGGCAAAGCTCATGGACGAGAACCAGACACTCTACAAGCTGAAGGAGCTTGAGTATCTGGAGAAGATTTGTGAGAAGGTAGGTGAAATATCCGTTAATGGCAATGTGGGAATCATGGAGCAATTGGGGAAAATGATGGGGACGAGACAGCCGCAGTAATCTTATGCGGCTGTTTCTTATTTTGCGCTATTGTGTTATAATGTTTTATATGAGGAGGAAAATGCAAAATGATAGAAATGCTGGTACTGATGGGATTGCTATTCTCTTTATTCTCTTCTGCGGGCGGAAAGAAAATAAAGTATGATAGAAGAACCATAAAAATACTATTGGTAATAACCATCGTTTCTGCGCTCCTGTTTTTGACAGGGGTGATTTGTATGCTGGCTGAAGTGGAGGAAGATGTTGTTATAGCATTGTCATTATTGTTGGGATTATATGTGGGCGGCGGTTTATTTTTATTTGCAGGTGTAAATTTGTTGATTGGATTCTGTTATATTCGCAGGTTAAAGGCATATGGATATGAGATCCCGTATAAAAAAGAAGATTACGGCGACGATCTGCGGAATGTTCCGTGTGTAAGCGGAAAGTCCTGCCCGGAGATAAAGAATGTGGGCAGCAGGATTCTGGTTTTCTTTTACACGGTTGTCTTTCTGCTTGTCAATATCTGGAATGTCTGGTATATTGTCCACTGGTATCAGTTTGATGGAGGTTTAGCGGTATTTTTACTATGTATCATGCTGCTGTTTGACTCTTTCTGGGGCATATCCGCACTTCTGTTTTATCGGCAGGAGAATATGCAGAGATACAGGGACGATGTGGAAATCGACGACAGCCGGAAGGAAAGAATGCCTGTCGAAAAAGGAATTGTTTCCGGCATGATTCTTCTTTGTATAATGATGATATTTAAGATGCTGATAGTTCAGTTTGAAGAACATGGGTTCCGCAGCAGAGCTGAAAACGATCAAAGATATCTTCAGACGATATCAAGCTGTGTTGGTACTGCTATGATGGCAGATGGAACAGACAGAACTTCCGATTCTTATATACAGATGAGAGAAGGGTGTTATATTTCCGATTGGGGCAGCCCGGATGATGCTTTTTCCCGGGAAATTGCTGAAAATCTGGGAATATCAGATTACTCAGAACTCAATGGAAAATTCTATACTTCTGATGGGAATCCACGGATTTATGTTAAAATATCTGATGAGGGTGTTTATGTCCGTATGGACAATCCTCTGCGGCTGGATCATGGTATCCAGTTTTCCTATGAGGAGGGAAATCTGCCCTGAAAATAGGATGTTACTGAGGGCATTAGGTTGGAAAATTACACTGATGTGCTGATTTTTCAACCGCAAATTTGTGCCTGCGGCATAGCACTAAAGTGCATTATAATTCGCAGGTTACGGAAAGGCAGGTTTATTTTATGGAGCTTTCAAAGTTTTTTAAAAGTGTTATAGACATGGATACCGCAGCCGTGGTGATATGTGATCTTTCCCATGAAATAGTGTATATGAATCCTGCGGCGGCAGAGAGATATCAGAAAAGGGGCGGATACGCGCTGGTGGGGAAATCGCTGCTTGACTGCCATAGTCCGTTCAGTAATGAGAAAATAAAACAGGTGGTACGATGGTTTGGGGAAAGTACGGAGAATAACCGGATATATACTTATTACAACGAAAAAGAGAATAAAGATGTCTATATGATCGCCCTGCGGGATGAGGATGGCGGACTGATCGGCTATTATGAAAAGCATGAATACCGGAATAGGGAAACGGCGGATTTTTATGATTATATTTCAAACAAGCAATAATGATCCGTAACCTTACAGGTATGAGAATTATCATTTCTATTTAATTTGCAGCAAAGCTGTGACATGGAGGAAGATCAATATGAGTACGGAAAATAAGGACGGATTGCAGGATGTGTCAGAGAAGGAATCTGATGCATCTCAGGAAAAGGACAGATCGGCACTGCCAGTAGGTTTTTGGGTGTATGTCATTGTCATAATAGCACTTCTGGGTTTAGGTTGGTATCTGAAGCATATGGAAAGCGATCTGTTCCTATTCGGATATATATGGGATAGGCAGTATCTAAGCGAGTTTACTATAGCAGTATTATATATTGGTTTTTTTGTTATGTGGAAGGGTCAGCCTAAAAGCAGGAAACGAAATATTTGTATGATACTTGCTCTTGTAATGATTGTCTTAGGTGTAGGATCTATTTCCTATGAGGTTTATAGAGATGTGAAAAATACGGTAGAGGTAGAGCAGATCGTTCTGCCGGATGGTAAGGAGATCCTTTTTACGGAGACATTGTCCCATGTCCGTATTTTAGAGAAAACATTTGAGAATACCTATTTTAATGTTTACCTGAAGAATGGAATTATCGTAAGAAAAGTCGGAGAAATAGACGAAAGCTATTTTTCTAACAAATGCCTCTCGCAGGATACCTACAGCTACGAATATGATAAGGCAGATAGAAAGCTGACGGTAGTATGTGAATATGGAACTTACGGAGATAGTGTTGTATCTCTGAAAGAGGAATATGACACGGGTACCCTGAGTTGGGAATTTATACTGGAATAAGTTGGAATGATAAGCTTATTTTTGCGGGGGAAATTAAAAATGACAGCAGAAGAGATTTTTTGTGATTTATACGAGAAATACGGGGAAGATTTTAACTGGTATATGATTCCGCTCACACAAGCAGGCGGAGCATTAGTTACTGAATTAAAAAAAGAAATCGGTAAAGAACACTTCTTATATGACAAAAAAATTTGGGCAGTAGCCAAATGCGAATCTAATGATGATGTGTTATATGTTACCGGAAACGGAAAGGGAGCAGACATCTACTATATTTTCCATTTGACTTACTCAAAACATAATTCGGACGGATTTCCTCGGTGTGAGAAATTTGCAGATGTATTTGCAGTAAAAGAATTTATAGAGCGCACATATATCGAGAACTATATGTAATTTGCAAATTCCCGTTTGTGGAGTAATTTGGATTTGAATAAAAGAACGGAAAAGGCGTTATTTAGGAGAGTGCATATGAAAAGAAGGCTATTAAGTGCGCTGATCTTTATTGCGGTTCTGGGATTGGAAATATGGATTGCCTTGTATGTACATGACAGGATTGTCCGTCCGTATCTTGGAGATGTACTGGCGGTGATCTGCATATATTTTCTGGCGCGGGTGGTTGTCGCGCGTACCCGTTGGCTCTCAATACCGGTTACACTTTTTGCATTTTGTGTGGAAGCGGTGCAGCTTACCGGGTTGTCGGGAATACTTCCGGAGCCGTTTTCGACGATTGTCGGAGGCACTTTTGATCCGGCGGATCTTCTGTGTTATCTTGCGGGCAGCGTGGTGTGTTTCCTTATAGATAAAAAATTTTTTACTTAAGGAAGCGCTGATTTCATCAACGCTTCCTTAGTCACAACACCAATAGAAGGGTCTAGTTTATTTTTAATATTACGTCCCCCGCTGAGATTTGCCCTTGTGCGGCAGGCGAAAATGAAGAATATTCATCCGTGTTCCCAATGATAAGCGGAGTGGTAAGCTTGTAGCCTTCTGCTTTGATTGCGTCGATGTCAAAGGTGACCAGCAGGTCGCCTTTTTTGATTTCCTGACCGTCCGAAACATGGGATTCAAAATGTTTTCCGCCAAGCTTCACGGTATCGATGCCAATGTGCAGCAGCACGTCCGCACCGTCAGCCGACTGGATGGTTACTGCGTGTTTCGTATCAAAAATAGAATTTATTCTTCCGTCGCAGGGCGCGTAAAGCCTGCCCTCGGAAGGATCGACAGCAATTCCCTCACCCAGTATTTTTTGAGAAAATACATCGTCTTCTACGTCTTCAAGGTTTACGACAGTGCCGTTAAGATGGGAATACATCACGATCGTGTCAGTCTTTTCCGGAGTCGGTTTTTCTTTTGGCTGCGGTTTTTCTTTCGATTGTAAAGTCTTTGCAGCGGTTTCGGAAGACGGATTTCCAAGAACACTGTCAGGGTCGTCTGACGCGGGTGTATCCATAAATGTTTCCAGATTTGATTTTACCACGGAAACTCTCGGTCCATAAATGACCTGTACGCCGTTGCCCTTGTGGATGACTCCTGATGCGCCGCTTTCTTTCAGCAGGCTGTCAGAAACTTTTTCGACGTCGATAACGGTGATCCTGAGCCTTGTGGCGCAGCAGTCGACGTCGGAAAGATTACCTTTTCCGCCAAGCCCTTTCAGGATCAGGGCGCTTGTGACGTCCCCGGAACTTCCTGTAGATTTGCCGGATTTCGCCGCTTCAACGTCACTCCGGCGGTAAAGCTTCGTTTCCACATCATCCGCTTCACGTCCGGGCGTTGCAAGATTCATTTTCGTGATCATAAAATAGAATACAAAGTAGTACACAACCGCATAGATCAGACCGATGAATATAATCCATATCCAGTTGGTCTTGTGATTGCCCTGTAAGATCCCGAACAGGGTAAGGTCGATAATACCGCCGGAAAATGTCATTCCCACGCCGACGTTGAAGATATGCATAAGCATATAGGACAGTCCGGCAAGGATGCAGTGTACTCCGTACATCAGCGGCGCAACAAAGATAAACGTAAACTCAAGAGGCTCGGTAATGCCCGTAAGCATGGAAGTAAGGGCAGCCGAAAGCAGCAGACCGCCGGCAGTCTTTTTCTTTTCGGGACGGGCAGCCTTGTACATTGCAAATGCCGCCGCGGGCAGACCGAAGATCATGAAAGGGAATTTGCCTGACATAAATCTTGTTGCAGACACGGAAAAGACATCCGTGGATTTGGAGGCGAGTTCTGCAAAGAAAATATTCTGTGCGCCCGTAACAATGTTGCCGTCGATCGTCATGGAACCGCCAAGCTCCGTCTGCCAGAACGGCATATAGAAGACATGGTGCAGTCCGAACGGGATCAGCGCGCGCTCCAGGATTCCGTATATCCATGTCCCGATATAGCCGGAACTAAGAACCAGTCCGCCGAGCTTTGATATACCGATCTGGACAAACGGCCACAGATAAAACATAACGATGCCGACGATCAGGTAAACCACTGTAGAGATGATGGGCACGAATCTTGTCCCGCCGAAGAAGGAAAGCACCTGTGGAAGTTCAATCTTGTAGTATTTATTGTGCAGTGCGGCGACTCCGAGACCTACTATGATACCTCCAAATACGCCCATTTGCAGGGTAGTGATTCCAAGAGCTGTTGTTGTCGTATTTTCCGCCATTGCTTCAACAACGCCTTTTGCCATGATGAGAGCGCTGATAGCGGTGTTCATGACAATGTATGCGAGCGCTCCCGAAAGCGCTGCTACCTCTTTTTCTTTTTTTGCCATGCCGATGGCGACGCCCATTGCAAATAACAGGGCAAGGTTGTCAAAGACGGCGCTTCCGGTTTTGCTCATGATGTCCAGAATGGTATAAAATATGCCGCCTTCATAGATTACGCCGCCAAGTTTGTAAGTCTCGATTGTGGTAGGGTTTGTGAAGGAACTGCCTATTCCAAGCAGAAGTCCTGCCACGGGCAGCAGGGCGATCGGAAGCATAAAGGAACGTCCGACGCGTTGTAATACGCCAAAAATTTTATCTTTCATATAGAGTTCTCCTTGATTTTGCATTTAGTACGCAGATAGTATTATTATTGATTAAATTGATAAATTTCATTCAAGTTGTCATAGAATCAGAAATTCTTTCATTAACAAAAGGTGTGTTCCACGGAAAAGGTTCACTGAAGCGCGTAAAAGTGGTATAATTGATATCAGAGAAAGAACAGGAAAGCGCATATCAGAATATGATGTCTGAAATTACAGATATGCGGTTTGCAGTCAACAATCTATTTGAAGATTAGAAATGGAGATGAAAAATGATTCTGAACATTGCTCTCCTACAGCTCCTTCCGGGGAAATGTATGGAAGAACAGCTTCAAAAGGGTAGAACCGCTTGTAGAGAAGCGAAAGCGCTTGGAGCGGATATTGCTTTATTTCCCGAAATGTGGAGCGACGGGTATTTTCTGCCGCAGGATGAGGGAGAGATAGGCAGGCTGTCGATTGCTTCTGACAGCAGTTTCATTCAGGAGTTTGCCGGGCTGGCTGCGGAACTTTCGATGGCAATCGGCATTACGTTTCTGGAAAGCCATAAGCCGAGACCGTTAAATTCCATGATCCTGTTTGACAGAAATGGTGCGCAGGCGCTTCACTATTCTAAAGTACATACCTGTGATTTTGATTTGGAGAAAGCGCTTTGCTCAGGGGAGGATTTTTATGTAACGGATCTTGATATTGGCAGGGGAGTCGTCAAGGTGGGTTCCATGATCTGTTTTGACAGGGAGTTTCCGGAGAGCGCGAGGATCCTGATGTTAAAGGGAGCAGAGGTTATTCTTGCGCCGAATGCATGCCCGATGGAAATCAACCGTCTTGCCGCCCTTCGTACCAGAGCCTATGAAAATATGCTTGCCATTGCTACCTGCAATTATCCTGCGGGACAGCCTGACTGCAACGGACATTCGACGGTTTTTGACGGTATTGCATGGCTTAGGGATGAACCGGGAACGCGGGATATGTGCGTCTTTGAGGCGTCGGAAGAGGAGGGAGTCTATATTGCTAAGATCGATCTTGACCTGCTTCGGGAATATCGGGCAAATGAGGTGATGGGCAATAAGTACCGCCATCCGGAGCGGTATAGGAGCATAACACAATAAGGCTGTATGTTTTTGCAGTAATAAGAAAATAGGTAATAAGACATATGCAATTTTACGAAAATAGGGCATTGACAGACCGCCATAATTGATTTATAGTAATGTTTAGTAAATAGAATATTTATGAAACCGTTGATGCGGAGATAAAAATGAAAGATGCGCTTACAGAGAGTGGGGATGCTGAGAACCCATAGAGAGCAGTTCATTAAATGGACCGCGGAGGGCATGGTCAAAAGCGATTCAGCCTAGTATTCCATGACGTGAGGGCATACGTGAGTTGCCGGGAATATAAAATCCGAACATTCAAAAACTTGAGTTGATTAAAGTGAGATCCTTCGGAGATTAAGTATTTCGTGAGAGTGTGGATTCCACAAAGCAAGGTGGTACCGCGGTATAGATTGAGTTATATCGTCCTTGCCTGAGTTTACTTAGGCAGGGATTTTTTATATGCACAGGTCCGCATATGGAAGTTTGCTGCTGACGCAGCATGCGGGCCGCGCGGCAAGCGTTGTAATGCGCGGTGGGGATGGCTTCTTCCAGTCTGATACGGGAAAAGGAGAAATAGAGAGCGATGAAAGATATCTTGGCAGAAATAGCAGAGCGAACCAGAGAGCGTGTGGCGGAACAGAAAAAGTCAGTGCCTTTAGAAGAGATGGTAAGGAAGGCTGAAAATGCCTGTAAAAATGGATATGGCAGTTCCGCAGCCGATGAAACAGGCAGAACATATTTGTTTAAAAATGCCCTGTCGGGAGCGGGGATCCATCTGATCTGTGAAGTGAAGAAGGCTTCGCCGTCGAAAGGCATTATTGCAGAGGAATTTCCTTATGTAGAAATCGCTAAGGATTATGAGCGAGGGGGAGCCAGCGCGATCTCTGTGCTGACGGAGCCTTATTATTTTATGGGAAGCAATGAGTACCTGCGGGAGATCAGAAAGGAAGTGTCTGTTCCGATCCTTAGAAAAGATTTTATCGTGGACGAATACCAGATCTATGAGACGAAGACGCTGGGAGCGGATGCGTGTCTGCTGATCTGTGCCATTCTGGATCAGGATACTTTAACGGAATATTTGAAACTGGCGCATAGCTTGGGGCTTTCTGCATTGGTAGAGACCCATGACGAAGCAGAGATAGGGATGGCAGTGAAGGCAGGCGCAGGTATTATCGGTGTAAATAACCGCAATTTGAAAGATTTTTCCGTGGATATTAGTCACAGCCAGGAACTGAGACGGCTTGTACCGGATGGAACCATCTTTGTGGCGGAGAGCGGTATCAGAGACAAGGAGCAGGTTGCGCAGCTTTACAGGGAAGGCGTGAATGCCGTATTGATCGGTGAGACATTGATGCGGGCGCAGGACAGGGCAGCGATTGTTAGGGAGTGGTCATATATATGGTAAAGGTTAAGATCTGCGGAATCAAACGGATAGAGGATGTACATTATGTAAACCAATATCTTCCGGATTATATCGGTTTTGTATTTGCTGACACCAAGCGAAAAGTCAGGTTGCAAACAGCAGCTATGCTTGCAAAGGAGTTGGATCCCCGGATAAAGAGGGTAGGAGTCTATGTAAGGCAGGAGATCGGGCTGCTGACGGAAGCGCTGGCTGGTGGGACGGTAGATTATCTGCAGCTGCACGGGGATGAGGATGCGGCATATGAGGAGGCTTTGTTTGAAAGCCTGCTCCAACATGGAATCAATGATCCACAGGAAAGATGCATCAAGGCTTTCCGGATCAGGGGCGCAGAGGATTTTAAAAGAATAGGTGAGACGAAATGCCAGTGGCTTTTATTGGATACCTATTCCCAGAAGCTTCCGGGAGGAACCGGGGAGCATTTTAACTGGGATCTGATCCGGGGGATAGACAGGGAGTTTTTTTTAGCCGGAGGGATCAATGTCAATAATATCGAGCGGGCAATCAAGGAAGTCAAGCCGTATGCAGTCGATGTCAGCAGCAGTCTGGAAACGGACGGCGTGAAGGATAAGGAAAAGATACGGGAGTTTATGGAGAAGGTAAATAACGTGATGTTATAAAGTAAATTATAAGTTAATAGAAAAGTAGGCGCCAAAGGGCAGTCATCATGGAAGTGAAAGAAACTATTGAATGAAAAGACAAGAGAAAGCTGGATAAAAGTGGACGAAAAACACGATAAATATTGAATAAACTAAGAAATATAATTTTGATATAAATATTGAAAATCCATAATAGACAGATATTAATACACAAATAGATAATTATATTAAATCGTGCTTTAACAACAACTCAAATTGACTTAAACATTGGCTTTTGGATATGATTTGCAACTATAAAAATATGACAAATGGAGTTCCCGAATAAAATTTGATGTTTAAGTAATAACAAAGGTAACTAATAAATAAAAAGCAATTGATGGATAAAAGAAAAATCAATTACCTAATATAAAAATCTTAAGGAAGACAGGGAGGAATAAGAGATTATGAGTGAATCTAATCAGGAAGGCAGATACGGGATCCATGGGGGATGTTACATTCCGGAGACTTTGATGACGGAGATTGAGAAGCTGAAGGAAAGTTATGCGCATTATAAGGATGATCCGGAATTTTGCGCAGAGCTGGATCGCTTAATGCGGGAATATGCAGGCCGCCCGTCATTGCTTTATTTCGCAAAGAAAATGACGGAGGATCTGGGTGGAGCCAAAATCTATTTTAAAAGAGAAGATTTGAATCATACCGGATCTCATAAGATCAATAACGTACTCGGTCAGGCGCTGCTTGCAAAGAAAATGGGTAAGACGAGGATCATCGCGGAGACCGGAGCGGTCCAGCACGGCGTGGCGACAGCGACGGCAGCGGCGCTTTTGGGGCTGGAGTGTGAGATCTTCATGGGAAAAGAGGATACGATACGTCAGGCTCTCAATGTATATCGTATGGAGCTGCTTGGCGCAAAGGTGCATCCCGTGGAAAGCGGAACGATGACATTGAAGGATGCGGTCAATGAATGTATGCGGGAGTGGACAAAACGGGTGGATGACACTTTGTATGTGCTGGGATCTGTGATGGGACCTCATCCGTTCCCTATGATCGTAAGGGATTTCCAGAGCGTGATCAGCAAGGAAGCGCGGGCGCAGATATTGGAAGCGGAAGGCAAGCTTCCCGATGTCGTGATGGCGTGTGTCGGCGGCGGCAGCAACTCTATGGGCATGTTTTATGAATTTATCAAGGATGAAGGCGTAAAGCTGATCGGGTGTGAAGCAGCAGGAAAAGGAATTGACAGTAATGAGACGGCGGCGACGATCGCTGTTGGCCGTGAGGGGATCTTCCATGGTATGAAATCCTATTTCTGTCAGGATGAATACGGGCAGATCGCTCCCGTGTATTCCATTTCCGCAGGACTGGATTATCCGGGCATCGGGCCGGAGCATGCGTACCTGCATGATACCGGAAGGGCAGAATATGTGCCGGTGACGGATGACGAGGCGGTGAATGCATTTGAGTATATCGCGAGGACGGAGGGTATCATTGCCGCTATCGAAAGTTCCCATGCAGTGGCGCATATGATGAAGATCGCGCCGAAGATGAGAAAGGATCAGATCATCATCTGCTGCCTGTCCGGACGTGGGGATAAGGATGTGGCGGCGATCGCCAGATACCGCGGGATTCAGTTGAGTGAATAAAAGCGGATGTTGATAAGAAGAAAGACGGCAGTTTGCGGAGAGGACTGTAGAAGATAGAAAGAGAATGAAGGATGTCATTATTATAGAAGGAATAATAAATAAGAAATAATAAAGAATGGTAAAAGCAATAAAGAAAGAACTATATTTTGGAAATCGCAGGCTAAGAAAGGAGCATGATAAAAAAATGAGTAAGATCAGAGAGGCATTTAATAATAAGAAGTGTTTTATCGGATTTTTAACGGCAGGAGATCCCAGTCTGGATAAGACAAAGGAATTTATCCTTGCAATGGAGAAGGCGGGGGCGGATATTATCGAGATCGGTATCCCGTTTTCAGACCCCATAGCGGAAGGCCCGGTCATTCAGGCGGCGAATGTGCGCGCCCTGAAAAACGGGTGTACACTTACCAAGATTTTTACTATGGTGGAGGAGCTGAGAAAAGAGACGCAGGTGCCGCTGGTATTCCTTACTTATGCCAATCCGGTATTCAATTATGGTTATGATGCTTTCTGCAAAAAATGTCAGGAGGTTGGGGTCAACGGCATGATCATACCTGATCTTCCATACGAGGAAAGCGACGAAATTATTGAATTTACAAAGAAATATAATTTGGATTTAATAAGACTGATTGCCCCGACAAGTGAAGAAAGAATCGTCAAATTGGCAAAGGATGCTACAGGATATATTTATCTGGTTTCGTCTATGGGTGTTACCGGAATGCGTAACAATATCAAGACGGAGGTTGACGGGATCGTTGAGAGGATCCGCCAGTGTACGGATACGCCGGTTGCAGTGGGATTCGGTATACATACCAGAGAACAGGTAGAGAAATACTGCCGCATTGCAGATGGGGTGATCGTGGGCTCTGCGATCGTCAATATCATTGCGGAAAATGGCGAGGATGCGACCCCTAAGATCAGTGAATTTATCCGTGAGATGACGGGAAAAAGCTAAACATTTTTTAGAAAGTTTCCTTCAACAGATATATTTTTCTGTTATCAACCCGAATTAAGCCATTTTCCTGCATCTGTTTCAGTTCCCTGAAAAGGGAAGGCCGTTGAACGCCTAAATGATCTGCAAGCTGTTTTTTGCTGATAGGCAATATAATCGGGTTGCATTTTTGCGTGGCAGACAGTTCTCTTAAATAATCCAATAGATTCATTCGTAATGATTTATTTGTATACATATGGATCTTTTGATTCATTGTTTCTGAATTCATGGAAACGCAATTTAAAAAATTTAATGTAAATTGATAATCGTGCAGGAGCGTTTTTACTTCCTCTTTTTCAACATGAAGAAGTCGGCAGTCTTCTGTGCAATAAATGTCAAATGGATATCTGCTGATATTTCCAAACAATAAATTGGCTCCAATAACTCGGTTTTTATTAAATTTAAAAACCTGTGTTTCTGAACCATTTGGAAAAAGCATATAGGTTACCAGACTTCCGGATATAAGAATGTCCATGCCTGTACATATATCTCCTTTATTATAGATGGCAGCGCCTTTTTTAAAGTATTTTTCAGTTGTAACAGCCTGCTGTATCAATTCTGCTGACACTCCATGAAAAAGTTGGATTTCATCCATTGTTTTCATCCCCTTGGTTTTTTATGTATATTGTAGCAAAAAGAAACGTATGTGTCTATTGCAATCTGAAGTACTCTGTTATTCTATGAGGGAAAGGAGTTGAAACAATGGATATTTTTACGATTGGACTATGGATCATCACTTTGGGACTGCTTATTTTTTCCTTTATAAAAGATAAGGGAAAAACACTTATCTCCCTGAAAAAAGCCCTGTCAATGGGGCGGGGAATGATATTGTCCGTACTTGCTGTTATCTTTGCGATTGGTTTTATTTTGGCTGTTTTCCCGGCGGAAACCATTGCAGCTTACATTGAAAGCCAAAATGCAGTTCTGGCTACCGTCGTAGCCGCAGCAATCGGTACCATTACGCTGATACCGGCATTTATTGCATTCCCCTTGATTCAGACGCTGCTGAAAGCCGGGGTTGGCATCATGCCGGCTGTTGCGTTTTTAACAACATTGACTATGGTGGGTGTCGCAACCCTGCCGCTGGAACGCCGCACATTCGGAACGAAGTTTACTTTAGTCAGAAACGGATTAAGCTTTGTTTTTGCGATTGTGATCGCATTGATTATGGGGGTGATACTATGAAGGTTATGAAACGATTAAAAGAAAATATGTTTTTGGTTGTGGTCATTTTGGTTTATTTGATTATGCTTATATTCCGGCCGGGGTTGTCTGTGCAGGGTATTCGTAACAGTGGATATTACATTAAAGAGATGATCATGATTCTGCCCGTCGTATTTATATTAACGGCATTATTGGATACGTGGGTCCCGAAAGAAGTCATACTGAAATATCTGGGCAGCGGTTCAAAATGGATGGGTGCGCTTTTATCTTTCGTATTCGGCAGCATTTCCGCAGGCCCAATTTATGCAGCGTTTCCATTCTGCACGATGCTTCGCAAAAAAGGAGCCTCTATACAGAATATTGTAATCATACTAAGCTCATGGGCGGTTTTGAAGATTCCTATGCTGCTCAATGAAATGAAGTTTCTCGGTCCTACATTTATGGCTCTCAGATGGGTCCTTACCGTTATTTCTATTATTATTTTTTCCGGTATTATGGGAAAAATAATCAAAGAAAAAGACATGATTGAGAATGAACCGCAGGTTATGAAAGGGGTATCTGTGAATCAGGATGCCTGCATGGGATGCCGCGCCTGTGTACGCAACTATCCTGAGTTATTTGCCATGGATGGGAAAAAAGCTTTCGCTAATCAAAATTATCAGGATTTGAATATGGAGCAGTTAAAACACGCAATGGAGGGCTGCCCTGTCAAAGCAATTTCCTACAATGAAGACTCAGTATAGTATTATAATTGCAGATCACACATAAGGAGGAAGCACTATGATTGAACAAATTTTTACATTAACACAAGGAAATCAAAAAACTGTCGAAAAGGTATTGATGGATGAAAATATCCACTATGTGCATATGATTTTCAACAAAGGAGAAGGAATGCCGGAACATTTCTCTAATACCAAAAGCATCTATATGACTGTGATCAGAGGCTTGCTTTCTGTTGGGTTAGATGAACAGGAAATTCACGAATATCCTTCGGGAACTATGCTGAAAATTCCGTTTAACACAAAAATGAATGTTCGTAATTTACACGATGAAACTCTTGAGTTAATTGTTGTAAAGGCTCCTTCACCTGAATCTAAATAATCCAATAAAAGAGTCCTGAGCTATCTCGTGAAATCTGATAGCTCAGGGCTTTTTTTGATTGCTATGAATGTGAAGAGGGTTGCAAGATTGTATGCAATTTTTCACTTGAAAGCCTTGACAAAATATTTTTTCATGCCTACAATAAGTAACGGGTTACATATTCGGAAGGAAACGGAGGAAATTGATATGA
>DLOQ01000165.1:24360-53558 GCA_002479655.1 Lachnospiraceae bacterium UBA7480 | reverse complement strand
TGAATTATACAGGAAGCTCCTATCTCTAACATATATCAACTATTTATATTCTACAATGAGCTCGTCCTTGTTTAAATAAATACTTCATTTGTCAGTTAATTATCTTCTTTCAAAATATCCGATTCAGCATCTACAGTAAATCTTTTTGTCAACATATTAAATGTTGCATTTTCTGTTATCTGTTTTGAAGGAATAAAAACATAATCCCATTCTTTGTATCCATTTGCTATTCCCCACTCTGACACAACTTGACAGAATCTTAACGCTCTGTCTTTTTTTGCCAAAACATCCGCTGCATCTAGACGATCTTCTCCCTTGACTTCCACAAGAAAAATATGATCTTCCACTTCTACAACAAAATCAGGTTCATAATTACGACCATGATTATATGTAATATTAAATTCTTTACTGGATGGGCGAAGCCAATTTTTAACGTATACTTTATCTCTTTCTAAAATACGAGCAAGTTCAAGTTCTGGTCTACTATCAAATTGTGCTTCTCTAAATACGCCCCTTTTAATTCCCTCAAATACAATAGAGCGAATATTTCCTGTATATGAAGAAAATAAATCCAGTTTTTTCTCAGCGGTAAAGGACTGGCTATAATTATAATCTCTTGTTCCAATAACCTCTTCTTTTAAAAATCCATTCGTAATATAAAAATGCTGCATCATCTGATTATATATCTTTAGGGCAATATCTCTTTTATACATCATAACAACATTTTTCATGCCATCCATTCCATATAAATTTTTAAAATATGTGCATGTCTGCTCAATCAGTTTATGTAACAGTTCTGAACACTTCTCATAGTCAATCTCAGACTTTTCTCTTAATAATTCGAGTAATATTTTATGCGGATTATAACCCTCAAAGTTGATCTTGTACCCTTTAATCCTCTCTCTGTCACTCAAATTTTCAAGACTCTGGACTAAAATATCGTTGCTGATTGGACAAAATGAAAAATCAGAAAAATCCATATCAAAATCCACAAAATTATATTCCTCAACCCCTTCATCAGTTACTTTAATCCGCGGAATAGGAATGTATTTTTCTACTACTTCTCTATATGTTTTCTCAGTTTTCTGTCCTATCCATTCATAAATCGGATTTTCATTTTTCTTAAATACTTCTCCCCAATCTTCATTTTGGCATAATTTTCCAACGACTGTATCTACAATTTTCATTTTATATTTCTCATTTATCTTATGTTCTTCATGTGTTTCTATCTCACGTACAAGTTCCTTAGATATTGCAGATACAGCTTCCTTAAAAAACTCTGTCGTTTTTTCATCTCTTGTTGCACCTGTCTGTTTATAAGCATCTTCTATCTCTAAATTCTGTCTTAAGTCAAGCGCAATCTGTGTATAAACAATTTCCTCTTTCGGTAAATCTTCAACTTTGATTACATTGCCTGCCTTAAAAATTGAATCACCTTTTTGCGCTTCCTCCAATATATCATTGAACTTATCATGTGCTGTAAGCATGACCGCATCTACATCTCTATCCTTTGTCCGTTCTCCATATGGCAGCCTAAGTCCTCGTCCCACCATTTGTTCACGCATTATCTTTGATGCTGCTGTACGAAGAGGAACAATCGTATAAAGATTGTTTACATCCCATCCTTCCTTTAGCATATTTACATGAATAACTATTTCTACCGGATTATCTGCTCTCTCCACATCAAGTAGCATTCTGGTATTGAAGTCGCTTTCACTTCCCTTTAACTTTGAATGAATAGTAATTGTTTTATTTTCATATCTTCCATCGCAAAATTGATCAGACTTCACATAATTTTCAACCCATGACGCATGATCCGTATTTTGACAAACCACAAGCATAAAGGGCTTAACTTCTTTTACGCCATGTTTATCTGCATATATTTTTAGCTTTCTCTTTGCATTTTCGTGACACAGTATTCCATCATTGAGCATCAATTTATCGAGTTGCTCTTCTCCAAAATTGTAGAAAGCCACATCTGCTCTTGTCACAGCAAAAGGCGTCCGTGTATAACCATCCTCTATTGCCTTTGATAACGGATATTCATATACAACATTCTTAAATGGAATTTGCCTACTTCCTGACTTTACAAGTGGTGTAGCTGTAAGTTCCAATCCCAACAATGGATTCAGTTCATTTAAAGCTTTCGCACCTTTTTCAGCTCGATAGTGATGAGACTCATCCATAATAAGTACTAAATCATTCAGTTCAGAAAGCATCTTAAAAAAAGAATCACCCAGCACTTCATTTATCTGCTTCATATTGGCATTCTCTTTATTAAATTTATCAATATTAAACACATAAATATTAATTTCTGATTGAAATAATGATATAGGATGGTCTGCATATTCTTCATCTGATATTACAAGGGGAGAATTACTAAAACAACCAATACCATGAAATACATACTTGGGATTCGAACTGTCACCCAAATCTCTCTTCAATTTATCACAAACGGTAGTCCCCGGTGCAACAACGAAATAATTCTTGATTCCATGCTGCGTATACAGGTATGTGATAAAAGCACCCATCAGCCTCGTCTTCCCTACTCCTGTCGCAAGTGCAAAGGCTACCGATGGAAATTCCCTTTCAAAATCAGAACATATCGGATACATTTCATGAATTTCTTTTAGTATATTCTCAAGTCCTGTATTATTATCTAATGCTACATTTCTCATAATGGTATCAAGAATTTGCAGAGATTTTTCCTGTGGCTTACGAAGTGACATAGTATGACTGATATATTCTGTTGTATATTGTGGAAATAAAACATTATTCATAATCTGCCTCCTCATCCTCATATACCGGTGGATTTATGATGTTAAAATTATAATTCTCTTTATCAAATTCACATTTTGAAAGCAGCATTTGTGGTATTTTTTTTATTACAATCTTTTTGCTAATATGCTCCAATTTATCATCATAGGATTTGCATGCAATGATAAGAAATTCATTTTCTTTCATCGTATCCATAATTGAATTCATATAGCTGTCCGTTAAATGCCTTGTAGTTACGAATAAATATGAATTCTCTGTTCCATATGCCTGCTTCCAAAAAAGTTCCGCATCCGGTTGATATGTATATCCTTCATGCAGAGCCACTGCTGCCGCAAGCATGTCCGCATCATATTCTTTATTTATAATTGGTTCATCAAATTTATCATAATTAATAAGCGACGGAGCAAGTTCATAGAATTTATATCCACCTCCACCATTCCATCCAACAGCCTTTGAAATACCGCCTTGATCCTCACCAGAGATCACTTTATCCAAACGGGTTTTACAAAGCGTGTAGGCATGGGTTCCCATTTCTATTCCAATCCATCGCCTTCCCATTTTCTGTGCAACTGCAGCCGTTGTTCCTGAACCCAAGAAAGAATCAAGCACAATATCATTTTCATCCGTAGACATTTCAATTATTCTTTTCAATAATTGTTCTGGTTTTTTACTTCTGGGAAAATATACCCCGCCTTCATTGGCAATATCAGCTTTTGGAATTTCCCCATGTTTCCATAGAGTAGTCATTTTTTGCGACTTTGTTAGCATGCCATCATTAATGGATGTTGTATCTTTCAGCCAAGATAAAAGCTCGCAATTATAATAGTATAGAGTGGTTTCTTCGTCTTTATTCTTTCCACGGCTGGGGATATAATCAACAGAATAAAACTTCTCTTTTTCTAACCCATCTAATATATAATTTTGAAATTCATTTTCTTTCTGTACTCTATTCCCGCGGAACAAAGTATCTATATGCTGAACAAACAATTCTCTAATCTCTTCTTCTCTTTCTTTAGGGCTCTTTAAAGAAATCGTTTCTATTTCAACATTTGAATGCTCATATACTTTTACAGGTTGTCCATTAGATTTTGCTATAAATTCTCTTACCAATGTTCTTGTTCCAAAACTTTTAACATAACGATTATATCTTTTTATAATATTAAATCCTAGTTCTTCATAACTCACATTTGTCTTGTCAGAAAGAACGCCCTTTTTATATAACAAAATATGTTCCGTAGTATTGACAAGATAACCTCCTTGTCCCAATCCCGCAACTGCTGATCTTTCATAAGTAATATGTGCTACAAAATTAGAGCGCGAAAATATACCATCCAACAATATCTTACAATAATGTACTTCGTTATCATCTAAGTGTACCCACAATACTCCATTTATTTCCAAAAGTTTATATAAAATCTTTAATCTGGCATTCATCAAATTAAGCCATATGCTATGTTCCAAATTATCATCATAATGTTCAAATGCCTGTCGTGTATTGAATGGCGGATCTATATAAATACATTTTACTTGCCCTGCAAAATCTTTTTCCAAAGCCTTTAAAGCCAACAAATTATCCCCATGAATTAACATATTTTCAGTTTCTTTTTCTCCGTAGTCTTTTGTTGAATCATGCAGTAACAATCGTGGCTCTACTTTTATAGCATCCTCTTTTCCATACCATGTAAGTTCTAATTTATTTCCCATGTTGTTTGTCTCCCATTTTCTTTTTTGCTGTAATACATAATGTTCTTCCTTTGACCTTTGGATTATCTTAATGATACAATAAAATTAAACTAACAAACGTTTCAAAACATATTTTGATACAACGCTAATATTATCTAATACTATAATATTTTCGCTCACCCTATTTCTCAGATTTTCAACCGTTTCAAAATCACTCCCTATTACACTTATTATTGTATCTATATCTCCATCATAGACGCCCATATCCTTCAACATTTTTTGAGCAGGTAAATTTATATAATATAGAACTTCAATATTTTTAAGTAATTTATCTTGAATTATTTCTATATACTCACGTTCTACTCCCCTGTATCTCATAAAAAATAAAATTATTTGTATACGTTTATAAAACTCGTATTCAATGTAACTATTTTTTAAATTTATCGTTTCTTTGATAACATCATTGACATCTTCCCACGTATAAACTTCAAGCGTGTCATTTACCACACTCTTTATATTTGGTCGAGTTAAATATGTAAGTTTATTTATAATATATGTTTTTAGCTTTATTTTTTTCTTATTATTGCATACAATTTCATATAATCTTCTTACCATTTCTAATTTACTAACAGCATCATTAGTAATCTGCCGATTGAGTTCAGCTAATAAAGTACTCTCATTAGCACAGTAATTTCCAAATAAATATAAAACCGTTGAAAATCTACATTTTGATGCTATTTCAGTTTTATAAGTTTCATAATCAACACCTAGCGCATTTAAAAAATCTATAAAATTTTGATGTCTTTGGTAATTGCCATTGTTAATATCAATATCAATACTATCTGATGTTAGTTCAAATTCTATTGATTTAAGAGCTTCATTCTTAATATATGGCCGATCATTCGGCCCTTTTATGTAAAAAGCTTTTCCTAAATAATGTTTAAATAATCTACCAGTTCTACCCACTAAATTATAAAAATCAAAGGCATCAAAAGGTGTGCCATTTCCTCTAGCTGGTTTTGTTATAATAATATTTTTTGCTGTTGTATTTACCCCTTCCAATAAAGTAGCTGTGCATAGCATTTTTGTATACTGCTTCTCTTCGATATTATTAAAAAGATCTAATTCTATCATCCTGATACCCAATGGCAATTGACCATGATGAACTAAATAACCACATTTCATAGCATGAATTACGGACCATTTTTCATGTATCTCTTTCTTAGCCCAATCAATAAATTCATCTAATGCTTCGTTACTATATTGTGTGAATTCATTCTCATACAATTGCTCAATATAATCATTTAGCTCTTTTACCGTTGGGAAATAAATTAAAGTGTTTCCTTCAACATTTTTAAGTATTTCATTCGTTTTAACTATTCTGTCCAAATCATCTATAATTGGTATAGTGTTTACTTCATTTACAACTGGTGAATAATTTGTTGAGTGAAATATTGGCGTATCTTCTAGCTTATCTAGATTTTCAACACCTTTTATAAATGGTGCTAGCAAAACATACTTTTGGCTAAGAGACACCAAATTATAGTATGCTAAATTTAAAATTAAAACACGATCATCATTCTCATCTTTTTGTAGTTTATATACTTCATCGATTATCAAAAAATCTATATTAGGAATTACTTCATGAATATCTTCATTTACAACTCTATCATGTGTAACAATAAATATATTATTACCATTCCAATTATATTCTTTCCCTTTTTCAATTGATAAATATACCTTATAATCACCAAAAATGTTACGATACTGGTTAATTATCTTTCTTTTGTACTCATCAATTAATGCTAATGTTGGCACTACCATTACAACGTTCTGCGGTTTATATCGAGCAATATATTCAAACACCACAAAAGTTTTACCAAAGCTGGTTGGTGCACTAAAAATCATTCCTTTATTTTCTTTTATTATCTCTATAACTTTTAACTGTTCTGGATGTAGAGAAATTGTATCATCTAGTGTACTGGTCGCAAAACTATTAAATAAAACAGATTCAAATGAAAACAAACTCGAATACATTGTTAATCCAATTGCATATAAAGATTCTGCGTTATTTTCCGCAAATTTTGTTTTATTTTCTGCTTTATCCATCTCTTTAATATACTCATCTCTTGCCATTTGCAAATCAGCCAAATTAAGAACTTCTTTGTTCATACTCATGATATTTTTTCACCACCTTTTTTATTGCTATTTCTATAAATTTATTTTTGCTAATTACCGGCAAAGAAATAAATATGTATTTTGTGCTTAATCCAAAGAAAGTTTGATTATTAATTTTCTTTCTCATATTTTGGATATAGTCTTTCGGATTATCCTTTTCTTCTGTGTTCCCATGTGCAATAAAAATCGGAACACCAATTTCTGTAATGTGTGAAATTTCTATCAGTTTTTCAAATGATATACATAATTGTCTAGCTTCTCCAAAAATATCTATAAACTCTTTTGATAAATCAAAAGCATCCTCTGACGATAATACTCCTCTGTATTCTTCTCGTATTTGTTGCTCATATTCTTCTAATGAGCGATTAGCAAGCTTTATTCCATTTTCTATATTTTTGCTAAATTTGGATTCTCCAAAATAAAGAATTTTATTACGTGTATCTAAAAACAATGTATCTATGCCAAATACACTCATATTCCTATCAGTTGAGCAACGAAATTTGGGTACTATACAATCCAATTGGAAGTAATTAGTAAGTAAAATATGAAATGTATATTCACCTATTTTACCTACTTTGTCTTTTTGTACCTTTAATTCACCATTTTCATCAATTAACTTGTACTCTTCTCCCAATAAATTTTTTAATTCCTCTGTTACATCTCCTATTTCCAACATTTCTAATCTACTATTTAAAAAAACGCTTATATTATGATAGAGTCTTACCCATTGCTTTGCTTCTCCTGTAAAGGTTACTTTGGATGTCCTATTCGCATAATTAAGAAGATTGTCTTCACTAAATAAGTAATCTGTTAATCCATCTATAAACTTATCCTCATCATTAAAATTAGCATAAACAAAAGAGTACCCCTCTTTGATACTATAAACATCAAAACCATCATATTTACATATTTTTATTTTTTCTTCCAATTTTCTCACCCCGTTCAAATCACAATTTACCTCTAACCTCTCCCACCAGTTCATGCACCGTCGTACACGGGCACATCTCTGATGGCTTTGTTTTCCCTTCTCTAATACACTGCTCCCATTTTTGCTGCGCTATCTGAATCGCCTTTTCCTCATTTCCATGTTTACAAAGCTTTTCGTACATCTGCTCATCAGCCTTGAAATACTTCTGTCCAACCATATTTTCATATACTCGTCCAAAATCAGAACAGCAGTCCCAAGAATTTTGAATTACCGGCATGGAACCGAAGTAGGCATATAACCATATTTCAAAACATGGATTGGACCAGCCCACCTGTATTCCTCTGCTCTCTGCTTCTGCAATGATCTCATCAAAACCCTGCACCTGATCTCTGTCAAATACGATCCACGGAATACGATATTGCGCATCATATGCAGTAAGTTCCAAACATTTATCAATCATGGTACGGGTTTTAGTCTCTATAACTTTTATAACAAGTTTGTTCCTAACATCTTCCGGCAAAGCCTGATGTAGCCCCGTAAAGAAACAGCGCTCAGTAGCTTCTGTATTGGTAACGATCAAATAATAGCCTAATTTTGGCTTCTTAAATCGTTTCTTCTGCTCTCGCGTCTTTCTGTTGCCTGTTCTGTCCTTTCTTGCCATACCTATTCCTCCCCAAGAATATCAATACTCTTCAAGGCAGGAATTGCGCCATACTTTCCAATCAGATAATTCTTCTCATAGCTCTCATCCTTACGGATACGAGTACCCTCCTCATCCACAAAATCAGCCAATGAATACAGCGCAGACACGCCCTTCTCATCTTTTTCCACAAACCAGATCTCATCACGGCGTAACAGCCGGTTAGACAACTGCCATGTATCATGGGTTGTAAACACAAGCTGCGCATGGTTTATGTTGATGTTCGGATCTAAGAATGTAAGCAGGAAATTTCTTACAAGCAACGGATGCAGACGGGCATTTAATTCATCAACAAAGAATACGCTGCCCTTCTCCAATACTTCCTGTAGTTCCGGATATAATGCAAACATCTTTAATGTTCCCGCAGACTCCAAGCCCAAAGGGATCTCTGCCATTTCATCAGAATCAATCATCTTATGAAGCGCATTGATTTTATATTGTTCCTCTTTAGAATCGCCCTCCTGAGGCACCTTCTCGATTCTGAAATCCTTAATATGTTCGTCAAATGACGCAAAATATTCCACAACCTTCTGCTGAACATTCTTATCTTCCACAAATCCCTTCGGCAATCTGCGTGACATAAAGAAGTTCGTAAAGGGATCGCCAAAATCAGCAAATTCATTTGCAAGAAACCAATCTCTGATCTCCTTGCACTTACCAATCTTCAACTTCGCTCCCAAAGAGATAATGAGCACCTGCTTTTCCAAAGCGACCTGAAGATTATCCCTGTTATTCTTTGGAAATCCCGAAAGATCCAACTCTTTATCCGTCGTTCCACGATAAAATACCGTACTGTATTTTCTGGCGGTCTTTGCCTTTGCGTTAAGCCACTCTTCTGCTACGCCTTCCCGATTGATACAGAAACCATAGTTATACGTTCTCTCTGACTTATCTTCAGGCAAAGTGAAATATACCTCAAAGCTGGATTCCGCATTAACAGATGCAGAGTCAAACAAGAACGGTGTCGGCCTGAACTCCTCGAACTTTTCCTCTTCATCACCGTATTTGAAAGAATCAACAACATACTCAGACATATACGCAAAAGCATTATATATATTTGACTTTCCGCTGGCGTTTGCTCCATAAATGGCAGCAACCGGGAAAATCTTCTCACTACCAACAGCCACTACTCTATCTGAGAACTCCGTCATCTTCGCCGCAGACAGATCTAATGAAACTTCTTCTCTAAAAGATTTAAAATTTTTGAAGTTAAATTGTATCAACATAATTGCTGCCTCACCTTCTTTTCTATCTTTATTATAGACGGTTTTCGCAAAAAATCAACACTAAGATGAGATTTTTTCTCATTTTAGTGTTGAATAGCATTTATCCTCACCTGCATCTCATCCAGCTCCCATTCCGCCTCAATACAATGTCTATGCTTGGGACTTAGATAACAGGCACACCGTCTCCACATGTTTATCATCATCCAAACTCATCTCTATATCTTCCTCAATGATAGGTAGTTTGAATTTAATAGACTTCAACCATTGTCCGTTTGTCTGTCTATCTTCATAAATCTGTATTTCAGAAATCAATGCCTCCATAAGCTGCCGCCGCTCCACCTCATTCATCACAGCATACAACTTTTCAAAGTAGATCAGCACCTTATAGATATTATCTCCGGTCAATTTCTCGGCTTCAACCGCCTGCTTCTTTGCCCTTGTCTCAATAAGCCGTGTTTCCACATTTTCAATTTTATCATACATCCGGTAGAGCCTGTCATCAAGGTCAGCTTTCCGTTTAATATAATGTCTGTCATCCGGATCAAGGGAATCTATTTCTTCCGCAAGTTTAGTTTTTACGGAATAGAATTGGCGGAGCTGCTTCTCATAATTAGCAAGTTCCTCGTCTATGACAGCGGTATCAACCTTACTGTTAATCTTTTCCTGCATCATGACAGCAAACTTAGGATTGCTCACCAGCTTCACAATGACCTCTGCCACGGCATCATCCAACAGTTCTTCCCGAATCTGCCGCTTATAGTCACATTTATGCCCTCGTGTCATGGTACGGTGTTTGCAGCCATAATAATAAAAATCCTTGTATTTCGTACCATCCTTTTTACTCTTGATGCTCTTGTTGCCGTACATACCGGCACCGCAGACCGGACACTTAACAATTCCGGAAAGAAGATGCGTCCGTGTATCCTTTGCCTTGTTCACACGCTCATACTTCTTTGCCTGTGCGACCAGCTTTACCTGTGCTGCCTGCCAGACATCTTCAGCAATGATTGCTTCATGCTGTCCATCCACCAGAATATAATTATCCTGCTCCACAAGATGATACTCGTTCCGTGTTCCGTGAACCTTTTCGGTTTTTCTACGCCCATAGGCAATCTTCCCGCAATACACAGGATTTTTTAGGATTATCCGAATTAAGTGTGCATCAAAAAGCGGATTTTTCCCATTCTGCCGCTGTATTTTATGAATGCCGTGGTTTTCAAGGTATTTTGCCACGCCGTTAGCGCCAATATCTGTATGTACATACTGGTCAAAGATTACTCTGATAGCTGCCGCTTCTTCCTCATTGATATAAAGTTTCCCGTCCGTCAACTGATAACCATAGGGGGCAAAACCGCCGTTCCACTTTCCCTCACGGGCTTTCTGGATACGCCCCTCCATTGTTTGGACACGAATATTTTCCCGTTCAATCTCGGCAACCGCAGACAGGACGGATATCATCAGCTTTCCTGCATCTTTGGAAGAATCTATTCCGTCCTCCACGCAGATCAGATTTACACCAAAATCCTGCATGATCTGTAAAGTAGAAAGTACATCAGCCGCATTCCTTCCAAATCTGGATAATTTAAAAACAAGAACATAAGAAACACCGTTTTTCCCTGACTTTATATCTTCCATCATGCGGTTAAATTCCATTCTTCCCTCAATGGATTTACCGGACTTTCCGGCATCCTCATATGTACCCACGATCTCATAATCATTATAGTCAGCAAATGCTTTCATTCTGGCTTTCTGTGCATCCAACGAATAACCGTCTATCTGCATGGCTGTGGATACTCTTGTATAGGTATAGACCTTGACTTTTTCTTTACTCATCCTGCTCACTCCAATTGTGCAACGGCCGTTGCACTTTTTACTACAATATCTCCTGCTATTCCAACTCTTTCTCTATTTCCTCGATAGACGGCAGACTGCTTTGCAACTCTTCCGGCAAGGACTGTGTAATCTGATTTTTCCATTCCGCAACGCCAATCGGATTTTGATACCCAGCCAAGGAATACTCGACCACTGTTTCATTCTTTCCCTTAACCAATAAAAGTCCGATAGTAGGTTTATCGTCCGGGTGCCGCAAAATGTCATTAACCGCATTCTGATACATATTAAGTTGACTGATAAATCCCGGCTCAAAGTCGCAGGCTTTCAGTTCAATCACAACATAGCAGCGTAGCTTTAAGTGATAAAATAAAAGATCAATGTAAAAATCCTGACCGCCAACCTCCAAGTGTACCTGCCTACCAACAAAAGCAAACCCCTGTCCAAGTTCCAAAAGGAACTTCTGTATATGCTCGGTCAGTTTCTGCTCAATTTCCACTTCCCGCCTCGGCATATCTGTTCCTAAAAAATCAAACAGATAGGGATCTTTAAATATCTGATTTGCCATGTCTGAATCAAGAGGCGGCAATGCAGCAGGAAAATTATTTACCGTCTTTCCGGTACGCTCCATCAATCTGCTCTGAATCTGCAACTCCAGAATGGCTTTACTCCAGCCATTTTCTATTGTTTTACCTGCATACCATATACGCTCTTCCCCCGTTTTTAGTTTGTCCATTAATGTTATATTTGTACGCCATGGTATTTGTGCAACGACCCGTTGCACAATTTCATAATCCGACCAGCATTGGGCAAATTTGCGCATATACTTGATGTTTCGAGGAGAAAAACCGGACATTTCCGGGAACGCATCTTTCAAGTCTTTTGCCATACGGTCTATGACTTTTGCTCCCCATCCCTCTTCTTCCTGTTTTACTAAAATAGCCCTACCGATATTCCAATAAAGGCAGATCATACTGGCATTGGCATTCATTACAACAGAAACTCTCTGTTTCTGAATTTCACTTTTAATTTCTTCTATAAACTCCAAATAACTGTCACCCATTTCAGAAAGATTTGGAGCAACCGGAAAGATTACTCCCTCTTTATCTTTTCCCATGCGCTTTTGATTATCCATATGTATTCTCCTTTGTCTTTATTTCATGTTTCGACTTTAGTTTGGACACTATTATCACGTTTATTATATCTCGCGATTGTGCTGTTTGCAATACAGAATTCTATTCTTTCTCCAATAATTCCACTTTATTCTCCATGTCGATTTTTGTGTCGGGCATATCCGCAATATCTAAATCCGCTGCGTACTTTTCAATCAGGTTAGCAAGTAGGTCTGCTAGTCCGCTCCATTCATCAACCATAGATATTTTCCCTTTTATTCTTTACCCCTTTCACATATGATTTTTCCATTCAGTTCCCTCCTTCTGCACGCAAAAAAAGGCAGCATAAACTATCCAGTTTATAACTGCCCTAACGCTGTATTTATTATCTGATTTTTATCATCTTAAAGATTGCAGTTTCTCTGCTATACCCTCACATTTTTCATACCATAAATTCACATACAAGTGGCAGGTCATTACTCTGCCCACATCGGAATCGCACCGTCATCTTTTTGACCGAGATTTCAAGATTTCTCCGAAATCTGGAAGTATCATTATCACGGATATGCTTCATCGCCCCGCACACTTGCTGTGCATTTTGCCAAATATTTTTCGCTCCATGCCTTTACTTCAATGCACTGTTTGGCATTTCTTCGTGTTCACTCCGTCACCAATCCGGAGCAGGCATATCATGGCGTACCCGCATAGTAGCTACACATATCCTCACGTCCTGTATGTGATACAATATTCAGTTTTTATCTGCTCTGTCCGTCAGTCCAAAAGCATATAAGAACAATATGCCCACACAGAGATTATAAAGAAGAAGTGTCCCCTATGGGTACCTTTCTTAAAATATTTTGTATGGCATCATTGTAAATGATAAATATGCAAAAAACCTGCCTATTTAAAAAAGTTTCTTTGAAGAATTTTGACATTAACGCCTATATGGTTTTTGGACAGACTGCCTATGCAGCCAAAAACCGCAAACTCCCTATGGAAAGTTTGAAGTGGCATAGCAAGCACTGCCTGTGTCATGACACATGGACGAATAGCAAGCACTGCTTGCGGGCGTCCACAGGCAAAATTTTCACAAGTTTTTCTGAACAGAAACTTATGAAAATTTGCTTGCAGAGGGCATATCCCCCTACCCCCTTTTATATAAAAACATTAAAATTTTTGCAAATTAAAAGTGTACCAAATTGAAGAACTTTTTACTTCATTTTGGTACACTCTGATGCGTTTAATATCACTAAATGAACTATTGTTACACGGTTTTATAAGTCATCTTATTGATTTTGCAAGAATATGATGCTTGTATCTAGTATACTTTTCTCTAAATCAAAAACAATTTTTCAAATGTTTCTTCTTCATTAAACATCGTTTCATCAAGAATATTGTACATACACCACATTCTTTGAGAACCAGCATAAACGATATAATCGTTATCTCCCAAATCTGCTATTGGGATGATGTTCCTACTCTTAAACGGTACACCATTATCCTCCTCAGCATGAAGCGCTTCATTTAATGATAAAGTTCTACTTTCATTTTCATCAAATAGCTCCGGTGCTGGGTATTTTGTAAGAATCTTCAATATTATTTCGGGCACATCAGAATATACTATAGACATCTTCCCCTTAACATCGGCGCTAATTGAAACATCATTCAAAGAGTCTAAAAATTCTTTTCTATTCATCTGTCTCAGCCTCCTTTAAAAGCTTTTCTAGCTTGTCATATGGTGAATCTGGTGCATGAACACCTTTGTGATCACTGTGAACATCATATCTCAATGGAGTTATATTACTTGCTTCATTTTTTCCTCCCATAGATAATGGCTGAATATGATGGGCATCGTACTTCCATCCTTTTTTCTTCACGATTTCGCCGTATTCATTATATATGTCGCTTTCGTAAACCGGCCATTCCCTACCATTTTCTTTTTCCCACTCAGCTATTAGTCTTTCTTTTTCAGTATTATTAAACTCTTTTCTTAATTCTTTAGTTTCCTCTGGTGGTCGTTTCTTTAGGTCTTCGGGCTTAAATGGCTCATCAGGGATTGTTTCAGGGCATTCTGAGTTCTTTTTTAAGTCTTCTATGTATTCCTTTGTCAGCTTCTCGATGTCCTTTTCAGCATCATCGTTTGCATCAGCTTCTTTTCCAGAATCCTTTATCCCCTCATATAGAGATTGAAGGATTTTAACAGTTTCCGAGATATGAAGGTTTGCTTCTGTTTTGACACCTTTTACGGTTTCCTGTTCATATCTTCCCTGTTCCAGATTATCGTGAATCTCACCGTTCATTAAAAAACACCTCCATTCTCTTTAAGATACAGAGCATATTGTGTCGCAAACCCCTTATAAGACACATCCCTCGATACATGTTCAGCTAGTATTAAGGCTATTACTGCATCTATCTGATTTGCCGGGTACTCTGCAATAGAGGGAGCAATCGTAGAAACAACATAATGCGTCCAGTCGAAAACATCAGTTATACTCTCTGCTTTTCGTAAACACTCCTTTGAATTAAAGAATTCATAAATCAACTTCTGTAATCGTTCTATATCTTCCGTTTTGTTTAGGCAATCTAGCAGAGTTGCCTTTACGCTTCCTTTGAGATTTGATTTTATAATCTGCTTAACAAATCTCTGCTGATCTTCCGTACTCTTCTTTGAAAAATGAGTTATCTCCTTTGTCATAATCATCTTCAATATGGCAGGCGTAGTTTTATCATCATCAACTCTGACTGGACATGCGTACTTTTTAGTCTTATCATATTTAGAATATTCATGTATTGCACACAATACCGGTTCAATCCAACCGCTTTGCGACACAACAGCTACACCTTGCTTAAACCTAGACATCTCTTTCAACTGATTTTCATCCAAGCCTACGGCTTTACCAACCAGCTCTCTATCACCATAATCAGGCAGTCTCATTATGATTTTTGTGTTTGTATTTCTTATAGCAGACATATCAAGGAGCTGTGGTGCCTGATCAACGATAATAAATCCCTCTCCGTAGGTTCTCATTTCGGCTATGGAATTTGAAATCATCTCAACAGACTTACCAATAAGGTTTGAGCTCTCACTACTTTGTTCAAAAGTAGTCCTCTTTAATATATTATGTGCTTCTTCAAGAACAGTAACATGATTAAGATTATCCGAAACCATTGCAACAGTTCCAACTCTATATTCCTGCAGTTTTAAAATCAAAATACCCATTATTAATGACTTGGTTTCCGATCCGCCAACTCTGCTCAAATCAATGATAACATTTTCTTCAAATAGATCTTTATCTTCCAAGAAATCTCCGCCAAAAATAATACCATTTATACCTGTTGTAAGAGATCTTACTCTTGTTGACAAAGATCCAATATAATCTCCCTTATTCTCATCAGAATACTCACTCTCATCAAGAACAGCCTTTATCTCAGTCAAAACATCAGCAAATGAGGGAAAGATTCTATCCACATCCTTACCATATTTGTTTTCAGACTTAACCAAGTCCCATCCGCATAAAACATAAGATCTTTCAATAGCGTCCTTTAAGATCACCGGCATTGCTGCGTACATTGGCCAACAGACATTGAATATCTCTATCAAACGATCGATATGCTCCAATACATGCACTTTTTCAGGAAATGCAAACGGATTGACCTTAAGCAACTTAGCCACATTAGGATTGGTGCTATAAATATGCACATTATCTTTTTGACTGAATACATCTTTATACTCTCCCTTGGCAGGCTCTATAACCATAAACTTCACAGTCGGATCCTGAATGAGAGAATCTAGTAGGTAATAAACGGTATTGGATTTTCCCGAACCAGTTGAACCAGTAATAAATGTATGCTTAGTAAGCTCCCTTTTATCCAAAAAGATTTTACGCTGCACATTTTTTTCATACATATGATATGCGCAACCAATCTCCACATCACTACCAATTTTGTCCAAGGAATGAGGCTCCATTCCAAACGGTGCACAACTGATAATTGGTAAATCCACAACCGAGGTATGCGGAAATGCAACTGCATTCACCAGTTCCGCCGTATTAACATACGATGCAAAATAAACTGGTGTTCCATCCTCCAAATTCGTAAATACCGGATGCAAAAAATACCTTACATATTCCTTTATCTCATTAAAAGGAGATACACCGTTTACTTCCTCGTGTGACCACTCTTGTATTATTGAGGGTTCAATATATGATGTTTCTCCCTGCGTCACAGATCTAAGTGCATTTGCAACATTTTTACTAATGATGGCGTTTTCTGCACATACAAAAGAAGTGTATCGCCATAAACCGAGCGCTTTGCCTTTTTTTATTCTCTCAGCTTGAATTTCCAAATTACTTTGGATATTCTTTATCTCATATGACTGATAAGTATATGTTGTACTTTCTGACATTCCAAGTGTTACACTTTTCTGCGTTCCAAATGTTTCTGTCCTGGCATGCCCTTTCTGTTCTGTCTTACTTCTACTGTAACCATAACCAGCAGTTGCACCTCTGGATTCTCCTCTACTGGTAGTTAAACTTCCGCATATATTTACAATCCCCTCAATTACTCCTCCACCACTTATTCCACCAGAAATATTTGATGACCGGGATCCATTAATACCAATATTAACTGAATGCGTCTTGGTAATCGCCGTACTTGTCGATTCCGTGTCAGAAACCGAACTCATTTCACCGGTCGTATTAGCTTCACTTTCACCCACTTGAAACTGATGTGAAATAAACGGATAAATAGATGTAGCCATTTCTTCATATCCCGATGCAATAGAATCAACTTCTGTATTACTTAAAGACTCTGCCAATACAATTATCATGTATCCGTCATGCTCATCCTTCGGAACAATACCATTAAGAACCTTTTCCATGCCCTGGCTTAAGTATTTTTCCGATTTTGCAGAAGGGATATTACAAGTTGCAGCAATTGATCTGATTTCAATTCCATCCCACAATTCTTTCTCTATTTGTTCTGGATCAAGAATATCTTTTTCACTCAAACCAATGATTTCCGTATGACTGCCTGGAAAATTACCTCTAAAGCTTTCTTTGAGCGCTTTTATTCCATCAGTACTGTATTCACCGTCCCCAGCTTGTGCGCTCCTTATAACAGCATAGATTTCCGTATGCAAAAATGTTCTCTTAAATACAAAAGCAACTGCATCAGATGTACCACTATATAAGCTCAATACATTTTGAAAACAATCCGCACTATTTTCAGATGAGTTGTAAACAAATCGATCAATCCTTAACGCTCTCACATCTGCCGAATAGCTTAATTGATTTTTCCCCTTGTTATATGTTTCAAATGGCAGGACGACATAATCATCCTGTAACCTTGAGAAGTATGTTTTATTTATGGTATATAGTATTTTGGACAGATTATCCAAGAGTACCGTCTTATCGAGCGTTTCCGTTACTTTGTCCACCATCCAACCCTCTCCCTCTCCTTAAAGAATTATTTTCTAACAACCAATACTATTAATACAATTACAACTATAATCACAATACCAGCAACTATGGCAGCCACACTTAAGCGTCCCCTCTTTTTCTTTGCATTGTCCTTTACATATTTTGCTACATCATAAAGATAAAAGAGATAATCTCTGTTAAAACTCTCTGCTACTGAAGCAAGAACCAGTTTTTCCAAATACTTCTCTGTCCACTGATCTTTATCAACTTTATTTGGATAATTTGAACCGATAAAAGAATCCATTACCGATTTTCTGGCAACAAGTTCTTCGATATCCTGTCTTCCAAGAGTTCCGTTTTTGATATCATTCACAATTTCGCTTCTAGAAACTGATCCATTACGTAAATAATCCTTCATCATTTTTCCCTCCATATTACACTATTAAGATTATCTTGACAGTTCTTAAGTTCTTCCGCTGTTGCCTCAATTTTGACCTTTAATTTTTCCATTGCTTCTTTATCTTTCGTCTTGGCAAGCAACATTACATTATACTGTTTCATATTCTTGATGAATTCATCTTCAACCTTGCTCAAAAGACTATCTAATCCTTCCCGATATTTCTTTTTGTAGTCATCTGCAAGATCATCAGCTATTCCTTGAAGTTCTGTACCAGCTTTCTCCAAGAATTTTTCCTTGTCAATAACCTCATGCTCAAATTTCCAGAATCCGACTGTCTTCCTGCTTCTGTCATATATTTGAGCAAATTTGTAATCCGAATCAAAATCTTCAATTCCGGGAGGTACAATAGTTGAAATGTACTCTTTTGCCTTATCACTAAGTCCCCCGTTTTCTTCAATAGCTTTTTTAATTTCAGCTATAAATTCATCTCTGACAGTCTCAAGATTTTTTTTACGATTATTCTTAAATCTCTTTGTATAATCGTTTACAACATTCGTAATTACATCATTTACCTTTTTCTTGTCTTTTTCATCCCATTTCTTATTAAATATACCTAGAAATCCTTTGATTACTTTCTTCAAACGAGACTTACCATCCTCGTTTATAAATCTATTTAACGAGTCAGAATCCAGCTGTAATTCACTTAGAATGCCTGCAGGAAGTGTCCCATCTTTCGGAAGCTCTCTTTTTTTATGTGCCTCATTTATACTACCTGTTACGGCCTCTATTATCGTTTCTATTTCCTTCTTTACTTTCTCAATATCTTCCTCGTTTTGTTGCTTTAATGATGAGGCATTCTTTTCCAACCTTGCTAATGCCTTGTCAACTCCATCAATAATAGAATATGCCTTTACCGCTGATGCATACTTAATTCCATACAGTATTATTTCCTTTTGAAGCGCATACAATCCAGATGCAATCCAGACTGCTTCACTCATATTCCCATCAGCCATCGCTGAATTAAATGCTTCGGTACATGTGGATAGCAACTTGTTCGTTGCAAACTCAGATGTGGCACACTGATCATATCTGTAGTAACACCCAAATTTCTCATTAGTGACTGCACCACTCTGGGCTGAAATAGTAAATTCTTCTTGTTCAGACGCAACACCATTTTTTACAGCCTGAGAAGCGTAACCATACTTTGCTGAAGTAAAGAATATCTTCTTATCAGACAGTTTAATAGGGTCAAGCCCTTCTTCTTCAATATCTGCCTGCTTAAGCTTAATGAACTGAGCCTCCCCGGTAAGCATATCCGCCATGTTGATAACAAAGAGTGATCTTCCCAAATCTATCGTTGACTTGCTTTCTTTTTTCTCCGCATCACTCAGATACCTTAAAAGAGTCTTATTTCCACCGCCTTTTAAGTTATTAGGCGATACGACGAAAACAAGGATTGAATGCGTCTGTTCAGAGAGTGCATCTTTAAGAATCCTCTGATGTTCATCATCATCACTGTCTGTACCAGGAGTATCAAAAATAGTGAACTGCAATCTATCACTATCTAAAGGAATAGGATAATACACGTCGATATTTCTTAATACATCCTTTTCATTATTCAAAATATCAAGAATACACCTCAACTGATAGTAACAGGGTGTATCCTTGTTTTCATAAATAACATCCTGAATCCGTTTTCTGCAATCACTTTCAGCAGGGCCAGCAACAAACTCAAAAATTGATTCATTTTCATCCCAAACAATCTCAGAATGATCTGTTTTAATGTCAAAGACGGTTCTTATACTTCCATCTTTTTCCGGGCTCTTTATTCTAAACATTGCTGCTGTTTCAGGCATTATGTTTTCCGGGAGAACTGAATAGCCAAGAATAGAATTGATAAGCATTGATTTTCCAGCACTATATACACCAGAAAAGCAGATGTTTACTACATTCTGCTCTAAACTATTTATTTTTTCGTCAATATCTTCTGTTGCCTCAAGAACTTCCTTTGCAAAGTTATCAACGCATTCCTTTACTTCATCCGTAGTAAGCGGAATATCATAAAATTCTCCTCTATGCTTTTTGAGAATATCCATGGATTCAAGACCATGCTTCTTAACCGCCTCATATGTTTTTTCCATATCAGGCAACTCAGCAATCAGTTTCGCAGTTATTTTTACTTTACCACCCTCGTTGTAATACTCCAGCATTGACATAAAATCATCAAAATCTCCTTGTGTCGTTATTACTTCCATTGTGATTTCCTTCTCGCCACTACATGAATATGCTATGTCATCAAAGAATTCATTACCGTAATCCTGAAGCACAAACTTACCTTTTTTATTCATGTATTTGGTCATCAAACGACTGTCTTTACGTATAGGCCGTTCATCTCCATTCTGAAAATGCCTAAACACAACTTCTTTTTTGGCAGGATGATACTTCATCTGCAAAACCTGATTACTCATACTAAAACCTCCACTTTAGTTTATTAGCTGAACATAGTCTCCTTGACTTCTCAACCACATATCTATACCTTCACCAAAAACCTCTGCGCTGACAGTATAAGAGCCATTATCTTCATCCAGTATCTTAGCCGTCGGAAGACGATCGAGAATAGCATCTATATCAATTCCCGTATATCGAAATGTTACCTTCCTAAGTTTTCCACCATACATAAACTGGATTCGCTTTCTAAATTCTCCTTCCTCAAACCTGTTGCTATAAGGAATATAGAACCTTTCATCTAATACCTTAAGCAATTTGATACGGTCAATCCGGTATATGGTCGGGAAAGAATCATTCAGTAAATCAAAGTCTTTTCTTACTTCTTCGTCCGGGATAAATGCCGTCAGGTAAAAGTAATGCTCAGAAAACATAATTGCTACCGGCTGAAGCTTTCTGTGAACCGTCTGCTTGTCTTTTATTCGATAATAGTCCACTTCGATGTATCGGGATTCGCTAATCGCCTGTCCCAAGTCCCACATTTGCTCAATGAACTTTGTTTTATGCCGGGGTTCAACATAATGAAATTCTTCGTTCCTAATCAGATCCTTCACCCGCTTTTGATTGACCTCTGGAACACAACAAGTAATGAGCTTATCCAACATCGCAACCATTTCTTCCTTTGTAAATGCTCTGCTGTCAAGAAGAATCTTGCAAAGAGCTAAAACCTCACTGTTTTGAAGTCGAAGCTGATAGAGCGCATCCAGCCTATATCCTTTTTCTATCCTATCATACACAATAGTCTTAACAACACCAGTCCTATCAGCTTCTTCCGAAAGATAATTCCTTATATGATCAATATCACGCTGAATACTCCGCTCATTTACTCCATACAATTTAGCTTCTTCCGCCTTGTTCACAACATAGCCGTCGGATAGCTTGGAATAGATCTTTAATACTCGACTTATCTGATTGCCTTTTATCTCATCCTTCATAGTGCCCTCCTATGTTACGAACATATTAACAGATGAGAAGGACATATTATGTCATTCTTCTGATTTTTTCCCTTTGTTTTTCCAATTATTGTATTCTCCTATTGTTACACGCCCATCCGTTGTTTTTATCCCATTCCTATTCCCTCCACTGTATAACTTGTTATATCTATTTACTATACTATAACATATTATAACAGATTTGGTAGAAAAAAAATATAATGTACATATCATATCTATGGAAGTGGTTTTTTGTCGAAAGAAAGAGGCTGTATCAAAATCCACCTGAAAGAATTATTGGAAGAAGCCGGATTAAGCAAGAATAAGTTCTGCCAGAGAGCAGAGATGCAACGCTCACGATTCAATGGCTATCTCAATGGCACAATCACCCGCCTTGATGTTGATGTGCTTATAAGGATATGCGACACTCTCGGCTGTTCCATTTCCAATCCGCTTAAATATGAACCACATTAAAAAGGACAATACCTTGCATAGAGCATTGTCCTTCCCTGTTCAAATACTGATTTTTACTGAATTCCGAAAACCAGTATTCTTAACGCCTATATCTTTAACCTCTCTAATTCCGAAAAAACACAGCCGCCTATCAAATCATCCCAAAATACTCTAACGCTGCCCTAATAGCTTCCTCTTTCTCCGGCGGACACTTCGGCTGTTTAGAATCCTCAGACTTCGGCAAATTATAATTCACCCTTTCAATGATCCCACACTTCCTCTTCACCTGAGCAATGTAAAGATTGCTGACCTGCAGACCCGCCTTTTCTTTTACATATGCCTTAATTTCCTCATATGTAGCTTTGCTCTCCGCAGCAGTCAAATCCATCTCATCCAGATTTATTTCCACCTCAATATGATGCTCGACATTAAGTTTGGACAATAAACACACCGTCTCTATATTCCCCGTCCCCGGAAACATATCAACCATCCCCAGCCTTTTCACTTCATAACCTGCTGCCGTCAGCATCTCCAGATCCCTTGCCAGACTGGTCGGCTTGCAGGAGATATAGACCATATTTTCCACGCCGTACCCGATGATTTTTTGCAGTGCCTTAGGGTGGATGCCGTCCCGTGGCGGATCTAATATGATATAATCCGGTTTTTCTGTGATCTGATCCAACACCTTCAATACATCTCCCGCTAAAAATTCGCAGTTGCTTAATCCATTCCCTGCCGCATTCTTTTTCGCGGCTTCCACTGCATCTTCCACGATCTCCACGCCAATCACTTTCTTCGCCGCCGGAGCAAGCATCTGGGCGATCGTGCCGGTTCCGCTGTAAAGATCATATACAACGCTTCCCGCTTCCTTTCCCTGCACATATTCCCTCACCAGTTCATATAAGACCTCCGCGCCAAGACTGTTGGTCTGAAAAAAAGAAAATGCGGAAATGGAAAACCGTAATCCCAAAAGCTCCTCTAAGATCGCGTCCGTTCCATAGAGGATATTCTGCCGGTCACATTTGACCGCATCCGCCAAGGAATCATTTTCAATATGCAGAATCCCCCGGAGCCTTCCCCGCAGGCAATCTTCCTCCCCTTTGATATCTGTTCTCCGAATATTACCCCTTTGGATATTTGCATTTTGCATATCTACATTCTGAATATCTTCATTCCGGATATCTGCATTTTGCATATCTGCATTTTGCATATCCGCATCCTTCACATCCCTTCGATCACCCCTGCCCTGCCCGAACATCTCCAAGATTCCATCCGCCCAAAGAGCCAGATCCACCTTTATCTGTGTGGAAGTCACCAGCGCCACAAGGATATCTCCCGTCCTTGCCGCCTTACGCACCAGAAGATGCCGCAAATATCCGGTATGGTTCATGCGATGGAAATAAGGGATATTTCTCTCGGCAAAATAGTCTCTGGTAAACATAAGTATTTTCCGGTAATCCTCATCCATGATCAGGCAGTCGGAAACCGTCAGAATATCATAAAAACTGCCCCGCTTATGTAAGCCCAGACTAAGCTGGCCGTCCTTTGTCTCATCCCCGAAGGTAAACTCCATCTTATTCCGATAGCCATACTGCTTAGGACTTGGCAGGATCCCGTCATACAAAACTTCCGCTACATCCGTGCTTCCCTGTTTCCCGTCTGCATCATGCTTTCCATCTGCATCATACTTTCCATCTGCATCATGCTTCCCGTCAGCATCATATTTTCCGTTTGCATCATACTTTCCATCTGCATCATGCTTTCCATTCACATCCTGCATTTTATCGGCATCTATTTTCACATAAGCATCATTAGCTTTACAGCCCGTCCCTTTAAATGCATCCTCCCGATCGCTTAACTTTAATCTGCCCAGATACGCCCCCAGCAGCTTCAGCACCTGAGCCTCCTTGATTTTCAGCTGCTCCTCATAAGGGAATCCCTGATACAGACAGCCTCCGCAGATCCCCGCATATCTGCATACACCGCCCTGTTCCGAATATCCCGCCGCCGCATGTTCTTCTCTGCTATCTTCCATCATGCATCCCGCCGTATACTCCCCTTTACCATCTTCTAACCTGCGTAAATATTCCTTCTCGCAGGACGCTTTCTCCACGACCTCCAGCAGCTTCCCTTCCGCCTGTCCATTCCTCTTTTTGGTGATGCGGAAAGAAACCGTCTGCCCCGGTAGTGCGTTCTTTACCGTAACATTCACTCCGTCAACAGTGACAATTCCTTTATTTGGAAAATCCATCCGTATTACGATTCCTTGATATATTTCACCTTTTTTCATTTTCATACCTTTCCATCATCTGCAATTTACAATGTTCATCTGAACTTTTTAGCTCAGTTTTTTCATAAGTCATAAGACACTATCTCATCTGCCAATCCATGCCGCAGGAAGAATATCTATAAGCCCAATAATCATTTATTAAAAATATTTCTCCATTGCAGCCTTCATCGGTCCCGATTCCATAATAAGCATTATTTTCTTCCGCCAACGCACCCATAACTCAAAAAAGGGATGCTCATGCATCCCAATTTATTCTATTATCTGTCAGGCAATGACCCATCCGGAAGATTACTTATCCTCAGCCTTAGCCTCTTCCTTCTCTACCTTAACGGAATCCTTGCTCTCATCCTCTACAAGATCCTCGTCATCAAAGAAGTCATCATCAAAATCATCGTCGAAATCATCATCAAAATCTTCCAGATAATCCGGCGTCATAAAACGATAGACAGCATAAACAACAGCAGCTACAACGGCAATGATACCAACGATAAGAAAGAATGTCTTTAAAGCATTGCTCTTCTCTTCTTCCTTTTCCTTTTTCTTCATGATCTCATTTAATTTTACTGCTGTGATTACATCCTCAAGTTTATTCATCAGATAACCCACCTTTCTAGTTCAGTTAAACTATGTTTAGCATACCACATTTTGTATGATTTTACTATCCCTTTTTTATATCTTTTTCAATTTTGCAAACATTGCGTACATGATCTTCTGCCCGACGGAATCAAACACCACTGTCACCTGGACATCCCGCGGCGTCTGTTCCATGGCAGTCACCGTTCCCTCGCCAAATTTGATATGTACCACCCTGTCTCCCACCTGATAATCCGGCTTCTCGCTGACCATCTCAGAACCCTTTGACAGCACTACCTTCTTAGGCACATATGTTTTCTCGGAGTCAGACCTGTTTGCATGGTATGGATTCTCCCGAAAGTGATCCCTTGCTCTGGAACCCTGAGAAGGCATATCGTCCCACCGTACCCTCTGGATCGGCACTTCCCCTTTCAGATACTCCGACGGGATCTCTTTCACAAAGCGGCTGACTGCATTGTACTGCGTCTCACCCCGGACCATCCGCGATTTGGCGGAACTGATCGCCAGGATATCCTTTGCCCTTGTGATCGCCACATAAGCAAGTCTTCTCTCTTCCTCGATATCCTCCTCATTGTCGCTGCTGATCGACATATAACTCGGAAAGATGCCGTCCTCCATGCCGCTTAGAAATACCACCGGAAATTCCAGCCCCTTCGCGCTGTGGACCGTCATCAGCAATACCCGTGAATCTCCCTCATCCACCGCATCCAGATCCGATACCAGCGCCACTTCTTCCAAGAACTCACTCAGCGTTCCCTCCGGATTGTCATCCTCATAGAGCTGGATCTTTGTCAGCAATTCATCAATATTAGCGATACGATCCTCCGCATCATCTTCATCGGAAGCCTTGATCTCTTCGATATATTGGGTATCCTCCAACAGCCTTTGCGTGATCTCAAGAATACTCTGATCCTCCAGGCGGGTACGAAACACCCTGATCTTCAGGGAGAAATTTCTGATCTTCTCCGCCGCTTTTCCCAATGCCGGTATCTGCTCCGCCTCCGTACAGGCGTCAAAGAAGCTGATCCCCTTGCTGTCCGCGTACTCCTGCACTTTGGTAATGCTCGCAGCCCCGATGCCGCGCTTCGGTACATTGATGATCCTGCGTACCGCCAAATCATCCTTGGCATTGTCGATGGTCTTCAGATATGCAAGCACATCCTTGATCTCTTTTCTGGCATAGAAGTTGACACCGCCCACGATATGATAAGGAACGCTCTGATATACAAATGCTTCTTCAAATGCTCTCGACTGCGCATTGGTACGGTACAGGATCGCACAGTCTCCATACTCATATTCACCCCGCCGTTTCAGTCTGGTGATCTCGTCAACGATCTCTACCGCTTCTTCCATACCGCTGTCGTACTGCCGGAACCTTACCGGCATATCCTCCTCGCGCGCAGTCCAGAGCTTCTTCGGCTTTCTTCCCGTATTGTTGGAGATCACGGCATTGGCAGCATTTAAAATATTCTGCGTGCTCCGGTAATTCTGTTCCAGCTTGATCACTTTTGCGTCCGGATAATACTTCTCAAAATTCAAAATATTTTTGATATTGGCTCCGCGGAATTTATAGATCGACTGATCATCATCCCCCACGACGCAGAGATTCTTATGCGCATCCGCCAACAGCTTGATCAGCATAAACTGCGCCGTATTGGTATCCTGATACTCATCCACCATGATATAACGGAACCTGCGCTGATAATTCTCCAGCACCTCCGGACACGCCTTCAGAAGATAGACCGTCAGACGGATCAGGTCGTCAAAGTCCAGCGCATTATTTTTTCTAAGCGTCTCCTGATATTCGCGGTATGCGTCGATATACCGCTTCTTCCCAAAATCGGCTGCATTCTGCAAAGCATAATCATCCGGTCCCAAAAGCTCATTCTTTGCATTGGAGATCTCCCGAAGCGCCGCCGCTTCCTTAAATTGTTTTGGATCGATCTGCAGTTTTTTAAATACCGCTTTCATGACGCTCTTGCTGTCGTCCGTATCATAGATCGTAAAATTCCTGTCATATCCGATCTGATCGATAAACCTTCTTAGGATCCGGACGCAGGTCGCATGAAACGTCATGACCCAGATGCTTTCCGAGCCAAATCCGACGATCCTGTCGATCCTCTCCCGCATCTCACCCGCCGCTTTATTGGTAAATGTGATCGCCATGATATTAAAAGGATTCACATCCTCTTCTTCGATCAGATACGCGATCCTGTGGGTAATGGTCTTCGTCTTGCCGGAACCCGCCCCCGCGAGAATCAGCAGCGGGCCATCCACATGAACAGCCGCTTCCCTTTGTTTATCATTTAATTCATCCAACTGCATCATTCTCTCTCCTTTATTCCATATAGGCGTTTGCAAAACTCTATTTCCGAATCCTTTCGTTTTGCAATATAGACTATATTTCACAACTATTTATAATCAGTCGTTTCGCAAATGCCTGCTAACATACTCCAATCACAATTCCTGCAATGATCACCGCGGCACAGATCAGCTTATACCAGATATTTTTCTCATGAAAGATCCATTTCCCTGCTAAGATCGTCACGATACATCCCGACTGTTTCACAAGCGTCATGACCGTGACTCTGGATTCCGGTATGGCATTGGCGATAAACAGCGCCCTGTCTGCCAGGATAAACAAGATACTCATGATCCAGATCCAATAATTTTTTACCGCTTCCCTCCAGCGCACCTTTGTCCTGCTTAGCAGAAGATAGATCCCATAAAACAAAACCAGAAACAGCATATACCAGAACTGCAGCTGCCCCGAAGCAACCGTCCTTGTGATCAGCTTATCCATCAGTCCGGACAATGCATTGAGCAGACAGGAAGCAAAGGCAAGCAGCACGTAGGTCGTCCCCGTATGCTCCGGTTCCTTCGCTTTTTTCAGCTTAAGCATCAGCAATCCGGTCGCCACCAATAGAAGCCCTAAGATCTGATTGCCCTCAAGCGTCTCCTGTAGGACGATCACGCCAAGCAGTGTGGCAAAAAGGACTCTGGACAGATCAAGGATCCCGTATATGCTGATCGGGATCTTTTCAATCGCATGAAAGCTTGCGATCCACGCCAGAAAAATGACGAATGATTTCAATGCGATCCATCCCATCTGATCCATCGGCACTCCCGCAGCCTCTTTCACATCGGGAAGCAGCATCAGGAATCCAAACAGGGTATAAAAGAAAAGTACCTCCATAACGGTACTTTTCTGAAGGGATTTCTTTTTTACGATCTCCCGGACTCCTTTGATCAGTCCATATGCCAATGTCAATAATATCCATTCCATACTTTACTGCCAATATTTTATTCTGTCTTCAACTGCCGCTTTTCTGAAAAAATCGCAGGATCACCCATAAAAATACCGGTATCACAATATCGCAGAGCAGCAGCGCCAAAAAGATCTGTTCCTTTCCGTCAAATTCAATGCATGCCACAACAAAGGTCGCCGCAATCAGCGCCAGCAGAAAGAGTACACCGATCACCGCAGCAATCCTTTTTGCAGCTATGGGAGCCGGCTGTTCTGCCTCCGGTTCAAGATCCGCGGACTGTTCCATCCTATCTTCCATATTAATAGCCATACCTTTCCACAGCCCGGAAATTTGGGCGCAAGCACAAATTTCTGTTCAAAAAATAAGATTTCAATCTTATTTTTTGAACTGACTCTTTCTGTAGATAATATCCTCCCTGCCCGGTCCATTGCTGACCATCGTGATCGGATAACCAATCTGCTCTTCGATAAACTCCACATAATTACGGCAGTTCTCCGGCAGTTCTTCATAATTACGGATCCCTGTGATATCCGTCTTCCATCCGGGCATCGTTTTCAGCACCGGCTTTGCCTTTTCCAGCTTATGTGTCACAGGAAAATCCGTCGTGACCTCTCCATCGATCTCATATCCGACGCAGACCGGAATCTCATCCAGATATCCCAATACATCCAATACCGTAAACGCTACATCCGTCGTTCCCTGCAGACGGCATCCATACTTGGACGCGACACAGTCAAACCAACCCATACGTCTCGGCCGTCCGGTCGTTGCGCCGTACTCGCCGCCGTCACCGCCCCGGCGTCTGAGTTCATCCGCCTCTTCACCGAAGATCTCCGATACAAAAGCGCCTGCTCCGACTGCGGAAGAATATGCTTTACATACCGTGATGATCTCCTTGAT
>DLOQ01000165.1:19081-24348 GCA_002479655.1 Lachnospiraceae bacterium UBA7480 | reverse complement strand
GAGGTGACCATCGGATAGATGCCGTGATCCGTATCCTTCAGCGTTCCAAGCTGTCCTTCCAAAAGAACGGTCTTTCCCTCCTTCAATGCCTTATCTAAAAATGCTGACACGTCGCATACATAAGGCTCTACCATCTTCTTATATTCCATCAGCGTTCCGAACAGCTCCTCCACATTCAGAAGCGGTTTGTGGTAAAGATGCTCCAGCAGGACATTCTTTGTCTCCGCCACTCTTGCAAGCTTTTCCTTTAAAGCAGACTCATCAAAAAGCTCACATACCTGAAATCCGATCTTTGCATATTTATCCGAATAAAACGGCGCAATTCCCGACTTCGTTGATCCGAAAGATTTTCCCGCAAGACGTTCTTCCTCATACTGGTCAAACAGGATATGATACGGCATCACCATCTGCGCCCGTTCCGATACTAAGATCTTTGGCTTGGGCACTCCCTTCTCAACGATCTCCTGTACCTCCCGAAATAAGATCGGGATATTGAGCGCCACGCCATTACCGATCACACTGGTGGTATGGTCATAAAATACACCGGATGGCAGCGTATGCAGCGCAAATTTACCATATTTGTTTTTGATGGTATGTCCCGCATTGGCGCCGCCCTGAAATCTGACGATGATATCAGCATCCTCCGCCAGCATATCTGTGATCTTGCCTTTTCCTTCATCTCCCCAATTCGCTCCGACTACTGCTTTTACCATAAACAAACCTCCTCATTCCAATCCATAATTCTTTATACAACGATCTCGGCCTTCGCGCCTAGCAGCTCTTTATGAGCATCAAGGATAGGCGCTATCACACCGCTAAGATATTTTTCCACCTGAATCACTGAACGTCCGACATAGAGCTCCGGCTTCATGGATTCCTTTAACTGTTCCAAGGTAAGCGGGAAACAATCATCCTCAGCGATCAGCTCCAACAGATTATTGTCCAGTCCCCGTTTCTTTACGTTCTCTCCCGCCTGCATGGAAAGGGTTCTGATCTCCTCATGCAGCTCCTGTCTGTCGCCGCCTGCCTTGACGGCATCCATCATGATATTCTCCGTAGCCATAAATGGAAGCTCCGACATCAGATGTTTCTCGATCACCTTTTCATTGACCACAAGTCCGTCTACAACATTCAGACACAGATCCAGTATGCCGTCTGCCGCCAGAAACCCCTCCGGGATCGATATCCTCTTATTCGCCGAATCATCCAGCGTCCGCTCAAACCACTGTGTTGCGGATGTGATTGCAGGATTCAACGCATCGATCATCACATATCGGGACAGGGACGCGATCCTTTCCGAACGCATCGGATTGCGCTTATACGCCATCGCCGAGGATCCGATCTGACTCTTCTCAAACGGCTCCTCCACTTCCTTCAGATGCTGCAGCAGCCTGATATCATTGCTCATCTTATGAGCGCTTGCCGCGATCCCGGCAAGGATATTGCACACTCTGGTATCCACTTTACGCGAATACGTCTGCCCGGACACCGGATAACAAGCCGCAAATCCCATCTTCTCTGCAATCATGGGATCGATCTTATCAATGGTCTCCTGATCCCCGTTAAATAATTCCAAAAAGCTCGCCTGCGTTCCCGTCGTTCCCTTAGACCCTAAAAGCTTCAAGGTTCCCTGCACATATTCCAGATCTTCAAGATCCATCACAAACTCATTCATCCAGAGCGTCGCCCGCTTTCCGACTGTCGTGGGCTGCGCCGGCTGGAAATGTGTAAATGCCAGCGTCGGAATGCTTTTGTACCGGTCGGCGAACTTGGAAAGCTCATCAATGACACAGACAAGCTTCTTTCTGATCAGCTTCAGCGCCTCATTCATCACAATGATATCCGTATTGTCGCCTACATAGCAGGATGTCGCCCCCAGATGGATGATGCCCTTCGCCTTCGGGCACTGCAGTCCATAAGCATAGACATGGCTCATCACGTCATGCCGCACTTCCTTCTCCCGCTTTTTCGCGTCCTCATAATTGATATCATCCTGATGCGCCTTTAACTCATCGATCTGCTCCTGCGTAATATCCAGACCCAGTTCCTTCTCCGTCTCCGCCAATGCGATCCAGAGCTTCCTCCATGTTCTGAATTTCATATCCTGTGAAAAGATATACTGCATCTCCTTGCTTGCATATCGCTCTGACAGCGGGCTGGTATATACATCTGTTGCCATGGTACTCCTCGCTTTCTATTTTCTTAAAGTTCTCCTTACGCCAGTCCCAGCCTCTTGAACACTTCATTATAAGCTTCTTCCACATTGCCGAGATCCCTGCGGAAACGGTCCTTATCCAGTTTTTCGTTGGTATTTACATCCCACAGGCGGCAGGTATCCGGTGACGTCTCATCCGCCAGGATGATCTCCCCATGATAACGTCCAAACTCAATTTTAAAATCGATCAGCTTGATATCCGCCTGTAGAAAATATGCCTTCAGAACCTCATTGACTTTAAACGCATACTTCTTGATCGTCTCGATCTCTTCCCATGTGGCAAGATTCAGTGCCCTTGCAAAATAATCATTGATGAGCGGATCGCCCAGTTCATCATTCTTATAGGAAAATTCCACCGTCGGCTCTTCAAATGGGGTGCCCTCCGGCACGCCNNGTACCCTCCGGCACGCCAAGCCTCTTGGAAAAGCTACCTGCCGCTACGTTCCTGATGATGACCTCCAACGGCACGATCTCCACTTTCTTCACGGCAGTTTCGCGCTCGCTCAATTCCTCAATAAAATGCGTCGGCACGCCTTCCTTCTCCAAAAGCTTGAATACATGGTTGGTCATACGGTTATTGATCACGCCCTTGCCGACAATGGTTCCCTTCTTCTCCCCGTTAAATGCCGTCGCGTCATCCTTATAATCTACGATCAGCACATCCGGATCATCCGTGAGAAATACCTTCTTTGCTTTTCCTTCATAAAGCTGCTCCAATTTTTTCATATCCATCCCTTACCTTTCTGTAATTTATCTTTTTTAGGTCATCATAATTGCAGACTTCTATTTTATCTTTCCGTCCAAAAACATTCCAATGCTAAGTATATATTCTATTACCCTATCTGTCAAATCCTGATTTCCAATCTTTTCCTGCAATGCCGTCAAGCTTCACCGCGGTCTGTACTGGTTGACCAGCTGGTCGATCTCCTTTGAAAACTGCGGATATCTTTCCTTCACTTTCTCAATCTTTAATTTTGAATTTTTCTCAATGTTTTTATTATATTCGATCTGCTCNNGCTCCCGCAGCTTCTGTCTTCTGGCGATCAGCGCATGTCTGACTTCTACCATCTCCCTGCGGTCGATCAGCGCCTGACACTGATGCGTCCAGATATCCGGATCCTTGATCCTGTACTGTCGAAGCGTAGCCGCCAGCTTATCATAATAATACTCAAGATCTTCCTTGAGTTTTTCGTCTTTTAATCTGGCTCCCGTCTCCTCCACAAAAACGTCCCACAGCTTTTCCAGCTCCGACGAATCCTCCACGCCGAATTTCATATACAGATAAGACAAAAGGTTCGTGTTATTCACGTACCGGATCTTTACCGTATTCTGCAGGGTGATCAGCTTATTCAGCTTCTTCTGCACCTTCTTAGATTCCGTCCCCGCTTCCATATGGCGCAGATACAAAAAGGTCAGCGCCACTGCGCCCGCTCCTCCTGCAATGATGTAGCCGATACGGACATCCATCTCGAAGCTAAACTGCAAAATCAGCAGAAAGATCATGCACATGATCATCGTAACCACGCTGATCATCGCGATCCCCCGCGTGTTCACCAATGCAGAAGCATATTCATGCTTCTGGTAGATACAGCTCTTTTTGTCTGCACTCAGCTTCCGAAGATCCTGCTTGATCAGCCTGCGGTAATCTTCCGCCTCCTGCATCTTTCTGATACCATCCGGTATCTCCGCCTCCAGACGTTCCAGCCTCCTGACTGCCTGCTCCGAAAGCCGGCTTGTCTTGGGATAGAGCTTCCGCCGCTCATCCTCCAGCATAACTACTTTCTGCGCCTGTTCCACGATCATTCCCTTGATATCCGGGGGAAGACTGTCGATCTCCTCCATATCCATCAGCAGCGCCGTGACCGCATCATATTCATCCTGATACTGTTCTCCACGCTTATCCGCTTCCGCCATCTGCCCAAGAGCTTCCAGAACAAACACCGTCCTCTGATCCGGATCCAGAAAAAACTGTTCCTCCTTAGGCAGCTCGACATAGACCTCCTCTTTTTCCGAGTCCCAGTCCCGTTCATTCTCCTCTATCCCATCATCCAGATCGTGATAATACCAGCTATTCCATTTTTCCTTGATTTTTTTAATTAATCCCAAGATTTATACCTCTTTGTTATTCAATCACCATATTTCTATACCGTTCTTTACATACACTGTTCATCTGCTCCACCTGTCTGGTGTATGCTTCTATGCTGCCCGTTTCGCGCAGACGCCGCATCTCCATAAACCGCATATGTTCATCCGATGTCTTCCAGCTTTTATCCGTCTTATCCATCTTGTCCTCCAGCACTCTGGAAGCCTGATAATACTCCTCATTTTCTCCGATCAGCCTAAGATATGCCGCATCCGGTCCGAGTATCCGCCGGATGGCAAGATATGCCACCTGATACTCCTCCTTCTCCTGCTTTTCATAAGCCATCTTAAAATATTCCCCCGCCTGTCCAAACAGGAACAGGTGCGCATAGATAACGCCCATATTATAATAGACGGAAGCCATCAGCTTATCATTTTTCTCATCTTTGCCATTCCGCTCATTCTTATCCATTTTCAATTCTTCCTGCAGCTCCTCTGCCAGTTCCTCATAAGCCTGCAGCGCCAGAGCATACCGCTCATTCTTCAGGAAATAATCAGCGCGTATCTTATTTTTCTGCTTGGAGTTCATGCTGTCGTTGGCTGCAATCATCCCGACAATGGCATCGATCTCCTCTGCCGGACAGTAATGCACTGTTTCCAGCAAAAGCCTTACCTGATCCTCCAGCCTGACGCCTTGTCTAATCTGCGCCCGAAGCGTCTTTGCCAGCGCCGGCAGCATACATTCGGAATCCAGCCACAGAAGCATCTCCTGATTAATAAAATCCCCCTCCAGAAGATACGCATNNCATTATTGCAGATATAATAGCACAGCTCCTCCACACAGTGGACATGGAGCCATGTTCTTCTGATCGTATATGCTGTCTCGGCATAATGCCCTACACATTGGTATATCCTTCCCACGTTTCTCCTCTTGCCTTTCTGTTACAAATCTATCTCGCTGACCCATTCC
>DLOQ01000165.1:0-19010 GCA_002479655.1 Lachnospiraceae bacterium UBA7480 | reverse complement strand
GGACGTATGGGACATCCCTCCAGATAAAACTGCAGCTCCCTGACCTTCTTGCCATCCACCGGCGTGACCTGCATCTGTATCGTATCCTCATTGTCGAGGATCAGATCACACTCCTTGGAAACTTCATACCAGTTCTTCCCCGCATCCAGAAGCGCCATATAAGCATCCTCGCCCTCACGCATCACGCGCATGCCAAGATTGGACTTGAGCTTGTCCTTTCCCAAGAACACATGCTTTCCTTCCACCTCGGATACGATAAGCTTCTCCCTCGCGCCATAGCACGCGCCCTTGCTGAACAGATTGCTGCCCTGAAATACCCTTCTGTTCCTGCACATATATTTTAAGGATTCCTTGCACCATTGTTCCTGAAATCCGTCTCCCAAAAGATAGACGCAAGAGACATAATTTTCATTGCACTGCTCTGTCATATGCTTTAACAATGCCTGATCCTTCTTCTTATACTCAAGCTCCTGCGCTGCGCTGCCCTCCGGATAATCCCCGCTTCCAAATCCGTCATAAACCTTTTCATCCATCAATACGACCATCGGACTGGTATGCGGATTTCTCTTAAAACGCAGCAGTTTAAGCTGATCGCCCTGTATCTCCAGGATCAGGACATCGCGCGACCACAGATCCCTTGACTGCTGTAAGATATAGTGATACGCGCTTTCCGAATGGCTCTGAAAATGCACTTTTTCCGGCTTGATTCTAAGGATCGACACCACCTGATTCAACACCTGTATCATCCTCGTATCCGGCTCCTCCACCGTAATCACGATCGCTGCAACCTTTTCCATAGGCGCCGCAAGCGCAAGCATGGAAAGGCATTTCTTAATGAACAGCGCCAGGAGATCCACCGGATCATAATCCCTCGTTTCCACTTCGATCAGCGCGCCCGCTTTTGCCTTCGCGATCAGATCGGTGAATAAAAATCCCTCGTTCTCCCGCTCAGTGCGAAACGCTTCTTCGCCAAAGGTCCATATATGTTCGCCATATTTTTTTGCCAGAGCCGTCGGTATGCTCAGCTTCTCCTCCCCGCGGACTGCGCTCATCGTCACCGGCTCTTCCTGTTCCGGCGTCCAATAACAGACCTGCGCAAATTCTTCCGTCAGGTCTATGCCAATCACCGCTTTATCTTTGGGAATCTTTTCCGCAGCTTCTTTTTTCTCCCCGATCAAAGCACTGTTTCCTTTCTTTCCGTCATATGATAACTTTGCGTTATCTAATAATCAAAATCCGGCATAAACAAATGTCTTACCCGATAATCTTTATATGCATATTCTTCAGCCAGCTTTGCGTATGTCTTATCATCACGCATATCGTGACTGATGATCATATGATTCACCAGTTGGAATCTGTTATCCTGCGATGCGCCGTTCATCGCTTCTCTCTGCAGGGAACTCGACTGCGTCAGCTTCTCCTGCCGTCCATCCTCCTCCGTGATATAATAACGGATTCTCTCGCCATAGAAGATGACAAATGCCTTTACATAGATCCCTCCGTACATATGGATCATTTCTTCCTTCCGATATTCCTTCTCCTGTCTGTCTTCCCGCTCTATGGCATAATGAATGACAACCCTGCTGTCTTCTTTTCCCCGGTACTCAATATAGCATCGGTCATCCATCAGATCCAATTTGGAGATCCACCTCCGGTAACACAGATACATCGGGAAGAATATCTGCTTCTTCCAAAGTTGTCCGATAAACTGTACGGCATATTCCTGATCCCGCTCAGACAGTATCCCCCGTTCTGCTTTGTCCATGTTCTTTTTCAAATAAGCCAGCCGGCATACCACGGGCAGTGTTTCTCCCAGCTGCTGCAGATATCCGGTCCGATCGATCAGCTTGTCACTTAACGGCTTATCCCCTATAAAATAATCATATGATAACTTAGCCAAAAATGCCTTCTCGACATCCGCCATGGTAGCTTTTCCGATATATTCCATAAATATATTTTCCGCTTCATCCACATAGGTGTCCGTATAAAGCATCTGCACCAGCATATTCTCCAAAAATTTATGAACGTCCATATCAAAAGAATCCGCAGCCCGCCACAGCGCCTTAAGCTCTGTCAGCGATCCCTCCTTATACAGCAGCAGATACTGCAGCGTCGTCTCATCATAGATCCCCTGACAAAAGATCCCGTCACAGATCTTAAGAAGCTCCGCCTCATATTCAAAATCAGTCCTCATCAGGATCCTGTCACACAGGCGCAGCAGCGTTCTGCCGCCGACGGATTCGATCCCACAGCTGCGCACCCACTCCAATGCCTTATCATAAAGTCCACGCGCCACCATGATATGTATGCAGGTCTCCCGCTGCTCTCCGCTTAAAGCAAGCGGATCGAAACGAAGCAGCAGATCATCCAGCGGGATCAGCAGATCATTTTCAAAATAGTATTCTGCAAGCTTTACCATGATCCGGATCCTGTATTCTTCCGTGATAGCCTCTTCCCCAGAAAGCCAGTATAAAAACTTTTCATTGTGTTCATCCGCGGAAACACTCTCCCCTGATTCTTCCGCCCGATACAGGGCAAGGTCTAAAGAAAGCTCCGCCTGCTCCATCATTTCCTCCAGATCGGCAGGCTTAGGCAGCAGCAGCCTGTCATGGTAAAACCTGCGATCCACAAATCGATTGCCGTCCTCATCCTCCAAAAACAGCGTGCTTTCCGCACCAATCATAGGCACGACCGCGTTGTTCCGGCTGACGGGATACCTCATTTCCTCTTTCAGATGTTCATTTACAATTGCCACATATTTAATGCCGTCCATTTCCACATCGATCTGTGCCATAAACAACAGCTTCAGATATGCCGTAATCAACACGGGATCCTCTTTGATCATATACCGCGTCTGCTGATAAAGATATGCCAGATTATCATTGATGCGTCCTTTTAACAGCTGCTCTCTGACAAATGACATGATCGCGGGATAATAATCCTGATAGATATCCTGATATGCCTGCCGGTATTTCATGATATTGGCATATAAAAATGCATTTCTTTCATAGTCCAGATTGGAACGGTATGCAAAATACATCACAATCATCTTAGGCAGGCGCCCATCATAAGCAAGATCAATGGACATAATATAATATTCATACAGTCTTGTCAGGCGAAGCTCCTGATCCACCGCAAGCGCATACCAGCCAAAATATTCCTGTCCCATCTTATTGCCCTTGATCAGCAGCGCGCAGATCTCCTGCAGGGTCTCATTTTTATTCTCCAGTTCATAACATCTGCATAACAGGCTGTACAATTCTTCCGAAAAGGTCTTCGCCTTACCCGCCAGAAATACAAAACGATTACGGATCTCTCTGGTCAGGGTATTCTGCCTGATTGCAAATGTAATAAATGCCAGTTCAAAATCTCCCAGCTCGGACATCAACGCCGGCATCCGAAGCAGGGCATGCAGTGCCTCCAGAAACAAGATCGGGCTGGCATTGCCATAGGCATACTGCTGTTTTAAGAGCTCCCATTTCTTTTGGTCATTGGAAGCGTATTCTTCCTTCATATAGATCAATAACCACGCCAGACGCCAATTGTGCGTATTACGCACATAGAGATACTCCGTCCTTTCCGCCAGCTCGCGCAGCAGATCCTCATCTTTGGAGCGAAGGGATCTCATATAATAATAGTATCCCTCGAGCTCCGGAGGGACGTCATTCTCCTCGATCAGGATACCGACACGCTCCAGGATCCGATCCGCCTCTGTATATCTTTTCTCCGTCAAAAGGAGCTGAAGCTGATACAGTCTGCTCACCAGATGATTGGCATCCTTAGATACGATACGATTCACGATGGCATGACATTCCCTGCCCCACTCATACTTTGTGATCCTGCCGGTTCTATAATCCATATAGAGATGCATCAGATGCGCCAGCTGTCTCCGCTCGACCTTCTCCTCCTCTGCCCGTTCCATCCCGTTTCGCCAGATCACCACAGGGATCTGGATATTTCCATAGATATCCTTAATCACCACTGCCCCTTCATTTTTTCCATAATGAAGGCGATCCGCATGGATGTAATAATTCACACGGAATACATTACCCAAAAAGTCCTCTTCCAACACCTGTTCTTTTTCCAGAGAGAGAAAATCCCCCTCCACGCAAAGCTGCAGCTTTGTATAGCCCCAGCCGTCCCTGACGATGCTGATCGTCTGCATCACAGTTTCCGCCGGCGCTTTGATTTCTACCTTCATGATATCTGTCTGATATACGGGAGAGATCTTCTTCTTTACCACCGTCAGAAAATTCTCAACATTCTGCTCATTGTCCCGATAGACCGACATTCCGCGATATATGGAGCGGTACTGCCGCTCGCTGCCATTTAATATATTGATAAATCCGGGGGAATAAAAAAGCTTCACCGCCTCCTGCCAGTTCTCCTTTGCAAGATTGGCATAGTGAAACAGATTCCTGATCACCCCCATGGAGGTATCCGGAAGATTTCGTTCTACTGTAATGCGATAGGGCAGTTCATACTCTCCAAGATTGGATACAATGGCAAAGACGCCTTCACAGACGCTGCCTTCCTCCAGTCCATGCGCGTCAAATTGAAAATAGATCTCCATCTCCAGACCGCCAAACTGATTCCGTGACACCAGCATCCGAAGATCAGAGGCATATACATATCCCTCCGGTTTCAGCTTTTCATCCGCAAAGATGGTAAATGATCCCCTTACAGTCTTACCGAAGGCTACTCCATATTCCAGTGAAGCACACGAAAAAGACAGCGGACTCTTTTTATGTCCGAAGCTGTAATCCTCCGCCAGCATGGCGTCAATGATCCTTTTCACTTCACTCACCTCTTTTACCCATATCACTTACCAGGGATTTTTCTCATGCATCCCCAATATAGTATATCATCTTTCCTTTTGTTTCACAATTAATTTTTTTATTTAAGACACATGAGCTCCTTTGCAAAGCAGTCTTTTGCATCTATCTGTATACAGTAAAACACATGGAACCTGTTCGATTCCATGTGTCTGTATATGCCTTGCATCTGGTGATCTTATTTACAGAAGCTGATCGACAACATTGGCTGTTGTTGCCTGATCCTTTTTATAGGTTCCCGCGCTTGTATATGCCGTAGCCGAAGAACCATATGTTTTGGAAAGAGAGTAAAGCTGCTCTGCCTTGTACAGCACCTTATTCGCAAAGGAATTGGGGCTTGTTCCGAATACACCCTTCAAAGTGTCGCTGTCCGCTTTCTTAAATGCTTCCGTATCCAGCTTCAGCTTGTTATCCGAACCTACAGAGATACCAATATCAGAAAGAACATTGGAATACTCCTTGGTCATATTCGTCATCCACTTTGCTTTCAGCAGAACCGATTTGGAATCGGAATCACCGGCTTTGCTTACCGTATTGTTATAATCCTCTACAAATTTTTCAACATTCTTTAAGAGATCGTCCCTTTTCTCCGTCGAAAAATCAGCATGCATCACTTCATTCAGGGAATAAGAAAGGTCAGCAGAAGCATCCGCCATCCGATCTACCTTTGCCTGATATTTCTTCACATCCTCGGAATTGCTGTCAACGGATGCATTAGAGCTGTAATATTTCTTAAGTAACTTATAATAGCTGCCGCTCTTAATAGATGCGTAGTTGCTGAAATCAATACCGAGCATTCCGGAAGACGCTTTAGAACCGGAATTGCTGTTGCCAAATAAACTGGACAATGTATTGTTCTGCCAGCTGTTTGTTGTTCCCGACGTCCCTGTCATAGAGGAAAACAGGTTGGACATTCCATTTACATTATTGATACCTGCCATAATCATCACTCCTTTGATAGATTTTTATATTTCAAATGTAGCACCTTTTTTTGGAAAAATCAAGGAGAATGTCATAAAAAGACTAAGAAAAATGAAAAAAATTATTTTTACTCCAATTCACATTTTTCCGGGAAAGACCATATGATAAAATAACGAATTATTTTATTGAGGCACACTATGGACAGTGGAACCATCAGCAGCAATCCAAATGACAATACCTCTAAAGGAGGATTGGTCTTTAACATCACCTCCACGCAGGCACTGATTCCCATCGAAAACGCGACGATCAATATTTATTCTTCTTCAGATCCCACAAGGCAGATCGAGCAGATAAAAACAAATGATCTGGGAGAAACCGAGCGGATCGAGCTTCCGGCTCCACCTATCGAATACAGCGAGCAGCCGGAGGAACCCAGACCATATACAGACTATAATTTTGAGATCTCGGCGCCAAACTATGAGCCGGTCTTTATTGAGGGAGCGCAGATCCTGCCGGATGTTACAGCCGTCCAGCCGGTCACGATGAACCCGCTTGCAACGTCCAAGGAAGCGCAGGAAGATATCACCATCCCGGATCATACGCTTTATGGAGATTACCCTCCAAAGATTCCCGAAGACGAAGTAAAACCAATGGATGAAAGCGGAGAGATCGTACTTAGCAGGGTCGTCCTTCCGGAATATGTCGTGGTGCATGACGGCGTACCCTCCAACTCCTCTGCGCCCAATTATTATATCAGATATACCGACTACATCAAAAATGTAGCTTCCAGTGAGATCTACGCAACCTGGCCGGACAATACGATCTATGCCAATGTGCTGGCGATCATGAGTTTTACATTAAACCGGGTATACACGGAATGGTACCGCAATCAGGGATACAACTTTACGATCACCTCCTCTACCGCCTATGACCAGAAATTTATGTATGGGCGCAACATTTATGAGAATATCAGCCGGATCGTTGACAGTATCTTTAATAATTTTGTCTCCAGACCCGGTATCCGCCNNGCCAGCCGCTGTTTACCTCTTACTGCAACGGGACTACCGCCACCTGTTCCGGGCTTTCCCAATGGGGCTCCAAATATCTTGGGGATGAGGGCTATACGGCAATCGAAATCCTGCGGTATTACTATGGCAACAACGTATATATCAACTCTACCGATTATGTCAGCGGAGTGCCTTCCTCCTGGCCGGGAAGCAATCTTTCGCGCGGCTCCCGCAGCGACAAGGTACGACAGATGCAGGAGCAATTGAACCGTATCGCGCAGAACTATCCATTGATCCCCAAGATCAGCGCGGACGGCGTCTATGGGCCGAAGACGGAAGAAGCGGTCAAGGTCTTCCAGAAGGTTTTCGGACTGCCGCAGACCGGCATTGTTGATTTTCCGACATGGTATAAGATCTCACAGATCTTTGTCGGCGTCTCTCGGATCTCCGAACCCTCATAACACGCGCGCCTATCAGATGATCCATTGATAAAGAAGCACTTTTTCCAATATACAAAAAGAGCCGGAAGCTTCCGGCTCTTTTATCATATCCTTATTACGGGATGGTTTATCTGCCAAACAAAGCTATAGCAAGATCCAGCAAATCATCTTCTGTCCAATCCTCCAGATCCCAGAGACTTCCACAGTCAATTGAAAGATACTCCTCGTAACCGCCATCATCATACGCGATGCAGAGAAAAGTTTCCTCATAAATATATCCATCACTTTCATATGACTGCTCAACCAGCATAACGTCGTTTCTGCCAAACGCGGTACCGATCACCGTGATGTCCATATTGTAGTTTTCATAATAGTCCGCCATGTCCGCCGGAAGCTCACCGTCATTTACTAACGCATTATATAAATGATACTCTAAATAATTCTGTACCCAGATATATCCATTACCGTCGTCTGAGTCTAAGCTTACCAGACCATCTTCGGGTTCTGAATAAACGTCATCATAAGTCCAACCATCCGGGATCTTGACTTCGCAAAGGAACTCATCAGAATCGTAGTGTTTATGGAACGTAAAACTGTCGCCATGATACCACTCATCTGTTTCATCGGAAGGATCATCTATGGGATCCGGCTCCACAGGCGGCTCTTCGATCGGATCATCCCCGATATCGCCCATATCTCCCATAAAATCACCGAAAGCGTTTTTATTATCGATATCTACCGCATTATTGATTACATCACGCGGAACCTCGACTTCCGTATCATTGACATCAGAGAACACTGCCGAAATAGAAAATGTTGAAAATGAGATCTCTTCGATCATATCCTCGTAATCTCCGTCCATCATAGCATCCAAACCGGTATCCTTGATCACCTGTCCTACCATGCCATAAATATCCGAATCAGCCATATCCATCTCCATCTTTACCAGATAACCGGTATCCTTGGAAATGTAATAAGTGAGATCTGCTGACCAATACTCGAACCATGAGAGCACGTCAAAATCCACACCCGCCTCGTCCATGGCGTCATCGATCATGCCCTGCATCGGCTTTAAGATATCTGACCAATCACTGCCTTCGATCGTAGCCGTGATCACATAGCACTCCTCGCCTTCTACTTTCTCAGTATCCTTAGCGAGTTCGCCATTCTCTTTCAAAACATCCTTCATCGCCTCTTGGATCTTGTCAGTGACATCCTGATCCACCGCATCCTGATCCGATTCCGACACATACCATGTGTCATCATCATCAGTGCGTGAATAGCTCGTAACCGTTCCGTCATCTATGATCGAATATGCCTCGAACGACATTTCTTCATCAACATTACCCGCCTTCACTTCCACGCTCATCGTGCCATTGGCATAGCTCGTCTGTGCGTCTTTTCCGTTCAGACCGGAAACCTGCGCCTCAAAATCTCCGCCGACCTTAGCATCAAAGCTAAATCCCATTGCAGATATGGTACAAGCAATATCCACCCCTATCTCTGCTGTCTGGGATTCCACGTCATACATACCGTCAACAAGAGACTCCACTGTCGGTTTGCTGCAGCCTGTCAGCACTGCCAGTGAAAGACCTAATGCTAACGCAAGCGTCATCAGCTTCTTTTTCATTTTTTCTCCTCCTAAAATTATGATTTAAAATAATTTATGTATCAAATATGCATATTTTCGTTCCATATGCATATCTTCCACCTTAAAATAAACGATACCACCCAAAGCTATTATTTTCCAAACAGATTCCTTGCCAGTTCCTCAAACTCCTCATCCGTCCAGTCATCAATATCATCCATACCATAAAAATCGATCGTCAAAAACTCCATGAGACCGTCATCGCTATACTGGATCAGCAGGTAAGTACATTCCTCATCCGTCTTCTTACTGCCGTTATCATAAGTATAAGATTCTTCCGCAAGGATCAGATCGCTTCCGTCAAACGCGGAGCCAATCACTTCAAAGTCACATTCATAATCCAGATAACCATACTCCTCGAAATATTCCTTATCGGCGGAGTCTACTCTTTTTCCGCTGACATAAGCAGCCGCATAAGAATACAGCGGTTCATATGCCTTGTTGCAGATAAAGATATATCCGTCGTCTTCATGGTCTAAGTACATATATTCCTTTTTCGCGGAATTTTTATCATTATAACTCCACGGTCCGCCTACGCAGACTTCGACAAGCTCTTCGCTTGAATCGTCACATTTGTTCAAGGTATAGTAATCGGCATCCTCATATCCATAGCTTTTCCCACATCCTGCCAGGATCAGCGTACTGAGTCCGATCGCCACTGATAAAACTACGCTCTTTTTCATTTTTCTTTTCCTCCTCATTATATATGTTTCCATACACTTGATAAATGCTTCCTCAAATAAACACTATATGCTTTTTTTCATGGTACGTCAATCTTTTTTCACAAAAGATACATTAAGAATACATAATGTATCGTTTTTTCTTAAATAGCAGGGCTTATTGTTCAATTGTCAATATTTGTCGTTGCAAAAATTTATTAAATGTGATATAAATACATATGTTTAAGCTTATATATTATATAAACAGCCAGCCCTTTTTGGGACTTTTTATTTTTAGCGGCCGACTGTAACTGGAAAAAATATGATTAAAACCCCAAAATTACCAAAAAAAGAGCGACCTGTTCTGCATATGATACTGATGATCACCGGACGTTTTTTTCTGTGGCTTTTTTCCACACTGCTTGTACTGCTTGCCGGTCTGTATGTTTTTCTTCTATATATAAATAAAGGTCCGTCTCCTTATGTACGGGATCTGTTTGTAGCTTCCGTCATGGAATCCAGCGCCGGAGGCATTATGGCAAAGCTCTACTTATCCGACGAGGAGATCGCTGCCATACAAGCCAAAAATAATACTGCAGCTTTTAATGAAGTAACAGATACAACACTGATCAATATCGTTGCGCAGCAGGAGGCCGCAAGCGCTTCTTCCAATATCGTCGTGGCAGATGTCCCCTCTGACGCCGAAATCTGCGAAGACGGAATCGAGGTCTATGAAGTCCACGGGCGTATGTATTACGGCAAAATAATGATCATACAGGATCCCTCACGGGTAAAGCTCGCCGTCATTGACCATTTTTCCATAGAAGGCCGCGGCATCACTCTTTTGGACATGGTAGCCAAATATGACTGCATTGCGGGCATCAACGGCGGAAAATATGAAGATCAGTCCGGTCTGGGCAGCGGCAGCCTTCCGGAAGGCATTGTCATCTCCGAAGGGAAACTGTTGATCGGAGAACCCGATACAGCATACGGACTTTGCGGTTTTACCAATGATAATGTCCTGGTGGTCGGTACCATGACCGCCTCCCACGCCCTCTCCATCGGCATACGGGATGCCGTATCTTTTGGTCCGGCAATCATTATCAACGGCAAATCCGCGAGCTATTCCGGCACCGGCGNNCGGCGGATTGAATCCCCGTACCGCGATCGGGCAGCGCGAAGACGGTGCAGTCCTCTTTCTGGTTATCGAGGGCAGACAGACTTCCTCCATGGGAGCTTCCATGGCGGACCTGATTGAAATCATGACGGAATATGGTGCCGTCAATGCTTATAATCTGGATGGGGGCATGTCCTCTTCCATGGTTTATGATGGCGAGGAGATTATCAGCAACTGTGTGCACGGATATGCAAGACGGATTCCTACCGCCTTTGTCGTAGAACGGAATCCATAATCAACATCCATATGTATCATAGTTTACAGGAAAGGCGCAGTTATATTTATGAATCGGAAAAAGAATAAAAAAAGAAACCCTTCCACATATCCCAAAGACGGCGACTGGGTAAACTATTCCGTAGACATCCACGACGGATGGGCAGACGATGTCGCGCTTGTCTATCCGGAAGGCGGCTGGAAACCGGACGACGGAGAACTGACCAATCTGACGCTGGAATCTCCTGATGAACCTTCCACCGGTGATTCCTTGAAAGCTCCTTCCGATATAGCGGATACAAGAACAGCTGCCGAAATCGTACGCCAAAGTCAGACTGCCGTCAAAAAGAAAACCCATTACTTCAGAACCTTTCTGATCATATGGCTTGGATTACTGGCGATTGCGATTGCTTTTGCCTTGGGTTACTTTTATGATTTCCTGGACTCCTATGAAATTGCATATCAGGCATCTCTGCCATACCATATGATGAACAGCGTCATGCAGCCCTTTTATGACATGGATATGGAGACTGTCTATAAAATGCAGACAGATCTTCCCGTCATTACGGAATTTGAAACAGAAGAAAGCGTTAAGCTTTATATGGAAGAACTTCTGGAAGACAAGGCGCTTTCCTATGAACAAACGTCCTCCTATACGGATGATTTTCCGGAATATCAGATTCTTGCCGACGGATATGTCGTGGCGACTGTCTCTCTCCGGAAATCACAAACCGAACATCTTGATTACGATTTTCCCGTCTGGTATGTCTCCTCTTTCACCTTTTATACGCAGCCGTTAGAATATTTTCATATCGAAGTTCCTGAAAATTATACGGTCTATGTTAATGGGATCGAACTGAATCAGGATTATTATATCAGCAGCGCCTCTCCTAAGGAAAATATGTATGTGGAGCCCTATCAGACGCTTCCCGACATAAAAACCTATCAGGGCGAAGGACTATATATCACTCCAACCGTTACTGCAGTCAACAGCTTCGGCACGGAATATGTCGTCCTGCCGGAAGAATCAACAGGCAGATATATCATCCCCTATCCTTCCGACTGTCCGGATGCCGAAGCCATGAAAGCATATGCGGTAGAAGCGGTAACCATGTATGCCAATTATGTATCAAATGATACGACGGACAATGCACTGGATCCATATTTCCCGTCGGACAGCACCCTGCTGCCGCTGATCAAGGCCAATACATCAAGGCAATACTATGCTTCCCACCAGACGCCGGAGATCCGGAATGTCGAGATCAGGGAATTTACCGCCTATGATGAAAATGTTTATTACTGTGAGGTCTACCTTGAGCAGAGTACGAAGTTCTACTCCCAGCGCGAGCCGGAGAGCGTTCCGACAGATGGGCACTTTTACTTTGTTAAGATCGACGGAGAATGGAAGATCTGCAACATTGCATATTAGGAAAGCCATATAAAATACCATGCCCGCCATACGATATCTGAAAGAATTCTTTGAACATTTCTATCAGATGTCATATGGCGGGCATATGCATATGTCAACTTATGATACCGCAACTCATTGCATGACTGTAATTTCTAAGCCAGCATCATCATGATCTTGTTGCTTCGTGCGACAAACTTCGTCATCGCCTCCGGTGCCAGCGGCGCATTCTGCAGGAGCGCCAGATCGTAAAGCTGCTCACAGAGAAGCTGTACCTTGTCGCCTTCCTTTTCCTCTAAGATTTTCTGCACCAGCTTATTATTCGCATTCAGAATCAGCGTCTGTCCTTCCTTGCCGAACATCCCCATATCCATTCCCGGCATGGAATACATCTTCATCATATCCTGCATCCTGCGGCTCTCCTCAGAAACCGTAAGCATGGAGGAGATATCTTTATTCTTCAGTTTTTCAACTTTTACCTTGATATTATCCTTCTTGATGGCTTTCTTAAAGATCTTTTCAAGCTCCTCTGTCTGCTTGTCCAGTTCTTCCTGCGCCTTTTTGCCTGTCTTGGCTTTCAGGTCATCCGTCAGGTCAGCATCGATACGCATAAACTTGATGCCCTCATTCTTGCTCTCCAGCTGCGTCACGAACGGCTGGTCGATGCTGTGGTTTAAGATCACGGCATCCTTCTTTGCCTTCTTGAACATATTGATATACTGGCTCTGCTGCTGCTCATCCGTCACATAATAGACGGTCTTCTCCTTCTTTTCCTCTGCCGCGGCATCTTCCTCAGCATCTTCTTCGTCCGCATCTACGATCTCCGCCTCGACCGTGTTGCCGTCTGCATCCACGGCTTTTTCACTTTCTGTGCTGCCGTCCCCGTCAGATGCCTCTGCGTCTTCCGTGTCAATAGGCTTGACTTCCAGACACTCCGGCAGCGTCAGATACTCGCCCGCCAGATTCTTAAACAGGATATAATCTGTCATCTTCTCGCAGAACTTATCATCCTTTAAACAGCCGAACTTGATGAACGGACTGATGTCATCCCAATATTTGATATATTCTTCCCGCTCCGTCTTGCACATGCCCGACAGCTTATCGGCAACCTTCTTGCTGATATATTCGGAGATCTTCTTGACAAATCCGTCATTCTGCAGCGCGCTTCTGGATACGTTCAGCGGCAGATCCGGACAGTCGATCACGCCTTTCAAGAGCATCAGAAACTCCGGAATGACTTCCTTGATATTATCCGCGATAAATACCTGATTGTTGTAGAGCTTGATCACGCCCTCGATGGATTCATATTCCATATTGATCTTCGGGAAATATAAGATACCCTTCAGATTAAACGGATAATCCATATTCAGGTGGATCCAGAACAGCGGCTCCTTATAGTCGTTAAATACCTTCCGGTAAAACGCGATATACTCATCCTTAGTACAATCATTGGGATGTTTCGCCCAGAGCGGCGTGGTGTCATTGATCGGCTCGGGACGTTTTTTGATCTTTAAGCGTTCCTTCGGCTCTTCCCCTTCCTTCGCCTCCTGCTTTACCGTCTCAAGCACGATATCCGTATCCAGCTTTTCCTCCGGATCGATCATCTGTGTCAGTTCCTCGCCCTCCTGGCTCAGATAGATCTCATACGGCATAAAGGAACAATATTTCTTCAAGACGGATTCCGCCTCGTATTTATTAGCAAATTTCAGGCAGTCCTCATTCACAAACAGCGTGATCTCCGTACCAACCTCCGACTTGCTGCCGTCTTCCATGGAATATTCCGTTCCGCCGTCACATGCCCAATGGACTGCTTTTGCGCCCTCTTTATAGGATAATGTGTCGATCTGCACCTCGTCCGCCACCATAAACGCGGAATAAAATCCCAGTCCGAAATGACCGATGATCTGATCTTCATTGGCCTTGTCCTTATATTTCTCAATAAAATCCGTAGCGCCGGAAAATGCGATCTGATTGATATATTCCTCCACCTCGTCCGCCGTCATGCCAAGACCGTTATCAATAAACCGGATCGTCTTTTTCTCTGGACTGACGATCACTTCCACCTTCGGCTGATACTCTGCAGGCAGGGAATACTCCCCCATCATGTCCAGCTTCCTTAATTTGGTGATCGCGTCACAGCCGTTGCTGATCAACTCCCTAAAAAAGATATCGTGGTCGGAATACAGCCACTTCTTAATGATCGGGAATATGTTTTCGCTATTGATAGATAAACTTCCTTGCTTTGCTGACATCTTACGTCACGTCCTTCCTTCTGAAATATTTTATCTTACATAAAACATAGTTTAATACTGCCGGGAGCAAATGTCAAGAAAAAATTAGCACTCATTCAAAATGAGTGCTAGCAATGGGGCTATACGATTTACATAACTTTTTGTTTCATAATCAATGTTCCAAAAACATCATATAATGAAATCATTTTTGGAACATTGATTATGAAACTGCAAGTTATGTAAACCTTACATACAAGCTAATATATTAGTTTTATACTTAATTAGAAGTAAAATATTTTGCATATACATCAAAGAAATTAGAGGTTGCGCCGGATGCCTGTTCCGTAAAGCTGATCGAGTTCCACAGTTCTTCATTCAGATAACAGCGCTTGTCTCCTATAAACATCGTATAGATCTGTCCAAACATCTCCTGCTGCCGCTGTTTTAGGATTTCACGTTTTGCCGCCTCTGTCTGCTCCATATCATAGGTGCTGACGCACCAGAAGATATAATATCCCTGCTCTCCCTCTAAGATACCGCTGACTTCGTTCTCCGCAAGGTTAAAGACCGCCTCCGTCAAAGCTTCTTCCTGTTCCCCTTTGCGGTAATACGCCTNNCGGCTCCTCTGCATCGCTGTATTCCGACGCCAATGCAGTAAAATCTTCTCCTGCCGCGATCCGCTCACAAATGCTCTCCGCCTGCTGATAGATTGTCTCCCGTTCCGCCGTCGAAACATCAGCGCGCTCTCCGTTGCCCCTATCGTATGTGGTCGAGAGAAAGATCTGCCGNNCGTCACCGTCCGCGCTTCATCATCACTGATCTCCCGATCCACATCCTGCACGAGACTCTGATACACCTTGTTGGCAAGAGCATATTCCTCATAAAGCTGCCGCACCGTCTCCTGCGTCGCTCCCTCCATGGCGGTTATCTCATCAGCGCTTAATGCCTGATAATACTCTGCCGCTGCGTTTTCAACCAGCTCCAGCTCCCGCTCATCCAATGCGATCTCATAATATTCCGCCATCAGATTCATCATTTTGATCTTGGCGATCCTTGCCAGGACAGTCTGCTTAATGCTCTCCTCGATCGGCAGTCCGTCGATGCTCTGCGCAAAGATCTCCTCTCCAAAGACGACTGCATACTGATTCCTGATATTATTCAGATAGATCATGACCTCCGGCGTGTAACAGCTCATCCCTTCAATACGGAATACCTCATTTTCATAGAATCCCGTGGTTAGCACGATCTCCGTATCGTCCCTGCAGCCGCTCAAAGCGGCAAGCAGCGCTGCGCAGACCAGCAGGCAAAACAGCCGCCTGCCTGTCTGCCGCAGAAAAATTTTTTCTTTTATCTGAAGCATCTGTTCTTCTCCTGAATCTTTCTTAATATCTATTCCTTAATGCATTTTTTATAGCAAAATTATTTCCATAAAATCTATATAATCTTTCAGTTATGGCATACCGCCCGATAAAGCTGCAATATTACGCCTGAAAAAATACTTACATCAATATATCGTTTTCATCATATGAATTTCCTGTTTTCCATATTTATATTATAATTACGGGATCACATATTCGCAAGCATTATTATTGCATTATTACAAACCATTAATTGAAAAAAGCAGCCCTTAAACCACAGGTACTGCCTTTTAGCAAGATTACTTTATATTTTTACGCCATTCCATTTACCGTCTTATATTTGTAAAGCATCTCCGCATGATTCTGTTCCTCGATCTGGATATCGCCCAGAAGCTTACGGATCGCACTTTCCGCAAAGGAGAATACATTGGTATTGTACTCAGAGGAAACCATTTTTTCCGTGCCGATACAGTCAGTCGCCAAAAAAGCGTCATTCTTTTTATCCGCCGACTCGCTCATGGTATCGTACGTCGCCACCGGTGAATAATCCCTGCCTTCCTGATCGTTGCAATTGCAGGAAGGTGTCTTGCCGGAAGCTACCTGCACTAAAGAATCGTAATGCTGCTGCTCCTTCTGCGCCAATGTACCAAACAATCCCTTGAGCACAGGATCCTTCGCTTCCTTTTCATACCTTTTGTACTTCTCGATACAACACTGCTCCTGTGTCTGCAGGTCTTTGATCACATCCATCTCTTTCTGACTTAATGCCATGTTTCTACCTCATTTCCTGTTATTAGGGAAAACGGAAGATATCCTTCGCTTATGGATATATTTTCCTTCCCTTTCTCTAGTATAAACGTCAGGAAATGTTTTATACATCAGAACAGAAATATACAGCGCCGCTATCCGGAGATCAACTGACTGATAGCACTGATAATAAGACCGAAAACAGAGATAAGGAGCGGAAGCCCCCACCCAAGTAAAATAAAAATAAGCAAAACCCATCTGGCAGCTTTATATTCCTTCCGCCGCCCAGCCTCTCCCTCTGCTCCCGGCAGCTGCATCTTCATACCGGATTCGGGAGACCATGTGTAGGCGATCTCCTGATTGGGGATTCCCTGATTGGGATTATACGGCATAAGATCACCATTAATAGAGATATTCTGCTGCGGATGATAATGTGTGCCATCTACCATCTTTCCCGCCAGATGCTTATCGTCCGTCGTCCGGCACCAATGATTGCGGTGTCCCGTACTGATCACTTCGCCATTCAACGTCACCGTATTGTCTTCGCCGGGTGAACACACATGCCCGCAAAACGGACATTTCGGACTGTTATTCATTTCTGTTGCGCATACCGGACATAACATAATTATATCCTCCTATCCTTTATCAATTTATGATCCCGAACAAAACATTCGGGGATTTTAAATGCACAGCCTGCTGTCACCACGTATTTCTTTCATATCCAGCAGAATATCACATTTCATCCGTTATTTCAACATTTACGCCATTTCCTGTTTTAAATTGAGAACCGGCAAAAAAGTTTGCTTGACACGACATATAACATTTGATAAGATAAACCGTGGACATTGAAAAATGTTTCCGACGCTGCTGTAGCACAGTCGGTAGTGCGTCGCATTGGTAGTGCGGANNGGTCACGGGTCCGATTCCCGTCAGCAGCTCTAAAGATCCCAATAAATAAGTCCATGTATATAGCTAAAATATACATGGACTTATTTTTATTGTTTAATTAGCAGTTGGTTTTACTACATCCTTCCATTACATAAAATACTTACATTTCTCCATGTAAAACTGCTGCTCTCTCTCAAAAAGCGCAGTCAATCCATCTAAACTCTTTTCTTCCCTATATTCCTTTAACGCATCCAGATATTCGTTTCTATTTGCATCCTCAATAATGATCGGCACGATTTTGNNTAAACAGGATCAGCCTGCCTATCCTGCCGTTTCCATCCTGAAATGGGTGTATTCCCTCATATCTTGCATGAAAATCAGCCAACACAAAAACATTTACCTCCTGATGCTCGTACCAGTCCATAAGCAGACACATTTCCCGCTCTACATCATCCGGTTTAACGGTCTGATACATCCCGATCATATTCGGACGCTTTTTATATTCACCAATAGCATACCCATTGGCACGATCCTCAAAAACACCTGATTTTAACTCATAATGAAATTGCTTTATCAACTCTCCCGACAATGGTTCATCCAATGTGTCCAGCATTTTATTGAACATTAAAAAATGACCATTCATCTCCTCAACATCTTTCGCGCGATAATAATCATCCGATTTTGGCAAAATCCCACGATCAAACAAAGATGCCGTCTGGTCCTCAGTAAGTGTGCTTCCTTCGATTTTATTTGAATTGTAGGCAAGCAGACGCTGTGTATATGCATATATACCTGATCTGTCAGTTTTTTTTCGTTCTATTCCAAAACGATTCAAAAGGAAATTGATAACTTCCGTATTCGTAGAAGCATCCATATTCACACCTCACATACTTCCGCCATTCTTTTTAAAATAAATCGCTATGTGTTCCTGTTCTTGTCAAATATAATATCAATTCTCCATTATCAATTTCATATATCAATAACCAATCCGGTGTAATGTGGCATTCCCTGCATCCGGCATAATCTCCGCTTAAAGGATGACTTAACTATCCTTTTATAATCTTTCTTGAAAGAAGTATGGTATCTAATCTTCAGCATTTAAGTCCTCCATCAACTCTTCCACAGAAGAAAAAGAACGACTCAGATTTCTTCCGTATCTTACATCCTCAATGGCTCTAATCGTATCTGCATTAGGTATGTCCATAGAAATTGCAAACGGAATCCTTTGTTCTCTCACAGCCTGTTTTGCCGATATTGTAAAAAAAGTTGTCATATCCATACCAAGATTAGAGACAAGTTCCTGTAATTGGGCTTTCAACTCCTCATCCATCCTCATTGTTATATTAGTNNGTTGCCATAATATCAACTCCTTCCATTACAATATTATATTGTCCGAAAGCCATTTCGTCAATACACCGCCTGTGCATCGCACGGAAAACAACCTATAGAACCAGAACAAGAGGGTGTCCCAAAACTAT
>DLOQ01000127.1:9509-13127 GCA_002479655.1 Lachnospiraceae bacterium UBA7480 | reverse complement strand
ATCATCCGCCGGCGCAAATCCCATGAATGAAACAACATAATTCTGCTTGCCGTCTCCCGATGTCTCCGCAGTACCGGTCTTACCGCCGATCCGATATCCTGCCGGTCTTGCATAAGTACCCGTACCTTCCTCCACAACACCGATGCAATAATCGACCATCAGATCGGAGACGCTTTCCGAAACCACCTGACGCAGCATCACCGGCTCAATATTTTCCANNTCGACTGCGCCGTCCTCATCCAAGATCTGCCTGACCACATGCGGGCGGTAATAATATCCGCCATTGACCAGACTGCAATAAGCAGAGATCGTTTCAATCATGGTCACATTATACCCCTGTCCGAAGGTAGAGGTCGCAAGCTCCGTCACGCCCATAGTATCCTTCGTAAACACCAGCGAATCTGTCCGCATCTCTCCCGCAAGATCAATGTTGGTCCGCAGTCCGAAATTAAAATTCGCAAAATATTTTAGATAGGACACGCTTCCCAGCTTCTGTCCGATCTGCATCAGAGTGACGTTGCAGGACTCTTCCAACGCCTGTTTGAGAGTAAGCTCTCCGTCACCATTCCGGTTGTGGCATCGGATATTTGTGGCATGTTCGCCCTCGCCAAAGGTCATATATCCCCCGCAATAAAATCTGTCCCCATCATGGATCACCCCGGCATCCAGAGCTGCCGCCACCGTAAATGTCTTGCATACGCTGCCCGGTTCATAGGACTCAGAGATGCAGAAATTCTTCCACAGCGCTTCCACAGCATCCTTTTCTTCCTCCTCTGTCATCATCGCCAGCGTCTCTGCCGGATAGATCGGTGAAAGATTCAGTTCCACATTGGTCGGATCGCTTAGATGAAATCCGGGATAGCTCGCCATGGCAAGGATCTCGCCGGTATCGACATCCATGATGATGACACCGGTATTGTCGGAGCCCATCTCTCCCTCACGGTAATCATTGGCATACTCTTCATTGTATGCTTTAATATTTTCTTCCACAATATTCTGGATATGCGCGTCCAGCGTTGTAACAAGAGTATAACCATCCTGCGCGGGAACAATCGTCCTCTCCAGCACGTTTTCGTCGGAAAGATATCCGTACTCTCTTCCATTCCTTCCGCACAGGATATCATTATAATATTCCTCCAGTCCGTACTGACCGCCCTGTGTCGTCGTAAAACCGATCACATCACTGGCAAGCGTGTCATAAGGATAATTCCTGACATAAACCGTCTCAAACCAGACGCCCTTTTGGCTGATCTTGCTGCCTTCTTCTGCCTGCATCGCAAGATAGGATTCGATCAAGGAATAATCGACCTCCTTCTGCAGGATATAATACTGTGATTCAGGATGCTCCAGCATATAAGCTCTGACTTCCGAAGTATTGATATTAAAACAGGTCTGCAGCGCTACAAGCGTCGGATCAACCTCCTCTGTTTTCTCACGCAGCATCTTTGCGTCCAATATGATATTATATTTCACATCGCTGATCGCAAGCGTCGTCCCGTTCCGGTCAACGATTGACCCCCGCCTGTACGGAATCGTCCGGCTGTCATATTTTGTCTGCAGATGCCTCATGACGAGTCGTTTGTATTCTTCTTCATTATCCGCGCTGAGCATGACGATACGCGCTACCAACGTAAGAAGACAGATCAACAAGACCCCTTCAAATACCATCAGCTTTGATGCCATGTAATCCTGCAATTTCTTCGGGTCACTCAGCTTGACAAGCTTCTTGGTATTGTTTCCGCTTTTTGATCTGCCTTCACCTTTTTTTCTTTGATTTTTCACTGATCTGCTCCATTCCTATTCAGGCATGTCCATGTATTGCTTCACATAGTCCTCGATTTCACCTGAGTATATGATGATCTGGCCCTCGCCCGCCAGCTTCATCCCCAGCTCCTCTACAGCAATACGCTCAATCTCCTGAAGGTTGACCGCACTGTAGATCCTGTCTTCATACAGGTCGTTATCCAGACGCAGCGATTCATACTGACTCTGCAGCGCTGCCTTCTGGTTCATCAGCGAAGTCACTTCAGCCTGTACATTTATATAATGCCAAATTATAAAGCATAATGCAACTACTGTTGTAACAATTAATATCGCATGATATACCTTTTTATGATATGCCCGTCTTTCCAGCCTCTCCTGCTCCCTCGCAGATCTGGATCTGACATAAAACTCTTTTTCTGTCTCTCTTGGCAGCTGCCTTGCGGCATTGCCATATACATAATCTCTTCCTGCCATAAGTCTCTTTGTTTCCTCCAAACTATATTTCAAAAATATTGAACTTTTTACATTGATTTATCTTTTACCATTGTTCCGTCATACTTTTTTCATCTTCTAAGAGTTCTTCGCAAAAATCCTTAATTTTGCCGGTTTTGCCCGCCTGTTTCTCTCCATTTCCTCTTCCGATGCCGTGACCGGCTTTCTGCCGATGCACCTGCCCAGCGGTTTCTTCCCGCATACGCATACCGGCAGTTCCGGCGGACAGGTACACGGATGTTCTGCTTCACGAAAAGCATTTTTCACAATCCGGTCTTCCAACGACTGAAAGGTAATCACCGCCATCCTGCCGCCGGGTTGCAGGTACGCTATCATAATTTTCAAGGCTTCCCCTAAGACTTCCAATTCTCTGTTGCACTCTATCCGGATCGCCTGAAACGTCCGCTTGGAGGGATGTCCATCCGCACGCATCTTTGCAGGGATCGCAGCCTTTATGATGTCATTTAATTCAAATGTTGTCTTGATCCTCTTGTTCTTCCTTGCTGATACGATATGCTTCGCAATATTCTTGGCAAACTTTTCTTCCCCGTAATCTTTTATGATATGGAACAATGCCATCTCATCATAGGTATTGACGATCTCCTCGGCGGTCAATGTCTGTCTGGTATCCATCCTCATATCAAGCGGCGCGTCAATGCGATAGGAAAATCCCCGTTCTCCATTGTCCAACTGATAAGAAGACACTCCCAGATCGAGAAGGATGCCATCTACTCCGTCGATCCCCAGCTCCCGCAGCCTGCTGACTGCCTCCCGATAGTTGCAGCGGAGGATAGTTACCTTGTCTCCAAATTCCGCCAGCCTCGCTGTCGCTGCCTTGATTGCGTCGCCGTCCTGATCGACTCCGTAAAGATGTCCTTTTTCCGACAGCGCGGAAGCAATTTCGTGAGAATGTCCGCCGCCGCCAAGCGTTCCGTCAAGATATACACCATCCGGCTTGATATCCAGTCCTTCTATTGTCTCTTTCAGCAAAACCGGCTGATGTGTATATTCCACAGCAAACCCCTTTCCCAAACTGCATGTCTTCCTTTTGCGAAAACCGCCTGTCATAACACAGACAACTTTTCCGCCAGCAGTTACAGACGAATACCAAATTCCACCAGCTTCTCGGCAATCGCCGACATATCCTCAATATCCGTGATCTGCTCATATCTGGACTTGTCCNNTTTCCGACACCCGCCAAGATAACATTTTTCTCCAATCCCGCATATTCCCTGAGGCTGGGCGGTATAAACACACGCCCCTGTCCGTCAATGCCGCCGTCCGTCGCGCCCGCGATCAAAAATCGCGAAAGGGTACGCGCCTCCTTTAACCCAAAAGGCATCCCCTGAATCTCCTGCTGGA
>DLOQ01000127.1:9299-9488 GCA_002479655.1 Lachnospiraceae bacterium UBA7480 | reverse complement strand
TCACGACAAAACCGCCCTCCAGCTCGCTTCTGAGCTGGGTGGGAATGATAATCCTTCCCTTGGGATCGATTGTGTGGCTAAATTCCCCCTGAAACATTTTTTCTCCAAAAATTTCATCTTAAATATATTTAGATGCTAATACATTCGGCAACCACTTTCATCCACTTCAAACCACTTTGATGCATCTAA
>DLOQ01000127.1:0-9248 GCA_002479655.1 Lachnospiraceae bacterium UBA7480 | reverse complement strand
TTTCAGCGTATTTTTTGAGCAAAAATCAATATCTAGTATTTTGCATTATCCGCATACAAGATATAGGGTTTCTCTAAATGCAGAAATTTACCCAAATCACAATTTTATTTTTCAACCTTTCCCTTCCTGCTCTGATTGGTTCAAATGCGCTTTTTTATAATTCTGCACCCTCATGACGATCCATATGGAACAGGAAACCACAAACAGCGCCATGCCAAGCATCTGCGATACCGCAATATTGGTGGAGGGGATCATCAGCGAATCGGTCCGCATCCCCTCAATAAAAAATCTTCCGATGCCGTATCCGCCAAAATAGCACAGCATCATTTCCCCGTCAAATTTCCTTTTCTTCCAGAATACAAAGAGAATCAGCAATAATAACACAAGGTTAAACAGACTTTCATAAAGGAAGGTGGGATGCACCTGAATATAATTGGTTCCTGCCGCCACATGCTCCTGGATCTCAGGCGTAAGATCCGAAGAACGGAGCCGNNACAAGCGGCAGCCTCATAGCAAGCAAACCATCCGTATAACCGCCAAAACATTCCCTGTTGGTAAAATTGCCCCAGCGTCCGAAGATCTGCCCCACCAGAACTCCCAGAATCGCAAGATCCCCCACGGCAAGTATCTTCATCTTCTTGACCTTGCAGAAAACGCATAAGGCAAGAAATCCCGCGATCACGCCGCCATAGATCGCAAGCCCGCCCTGCCGGATATTCATGATGCTTCCCAGATGATCCCTGTAATAATCCCACGAAAAAACAACATAATAGAGTCTTGCGCCGATGATCCCGAAGATCAGAAGACACAGGGCAAGATCATAGATATCTTCCGCCTTATACCCCTCTTTTTTTGCCATATATACCACCAGAGATACCCCGACAAACATCCCGATCCCAATGATCACGCCATAAAGCGCTATCGTGAATCCAAAAATATCAAAGCTTTTCGGCACATGATCCAGATAAATCCCAAGACCCGGAAATCCTATGGAGCCGTCACCCATCCAATCCGGCATATTGCTACACTCCTTTTTGTCTATCATCCGCTTTTAACCTGCTGCCGTGAACGCAGGAGCAGGTTAAACATTAAACCGGAACAATATAACATCCCCGTCCTGCACCACATATTCTTTGCCTTCCAGCCTTACCAATCCCTTTTCCTTTGCCGCAGCGATCGACCCAAGCTCTATCAGGTCTTTATATGCAACTACCTCCGCACGGATAAAGCCGCGTTCAAAATCCGTATGGATCTTCCCGGCCGCCTGCGGTGCTTTCGTTCCCTTTTTGATCGTCCATGCCCTTGTCTCATCCTCGCCGGATGTCAGATAGCTGTGAAGTCCCAGAATCCGGTAGCTTGCATGGATCAGTTTGTCCAGCCCTGCCTCCTTTAATCCCATTTCCGCCAGGAAATCCGCCTTTTCATCATCCTCCAGCTCCGCGATCTCTTCTTCTAACTGTGCGCAGATCACAAATACCTCGCTGCCTTCCTTGGCGGCATACTCCCTGACAGACGCAACTCCGGCATTGGACGCGCCATCGTCCCCCAGATCGTCCTCCGCTACATTGGCCGCATAGATCACAGGCTTTGCCGTCAGCAGATTATAAGAAGCCAGCCAGCCTTCCTCGTCCTCATCCTGCGGTGTATATGTCTTCGCAAGATTGCCCGCATCCATATGCACTTTCAATGCTTCCAGCAATACAAGCTCCTTTGCCTGCGCTTTGTCATTCTTCGCGCCCTTGGAAGTCTTTGCGATCCTTCTTTCCAGAATCTCCAGATCGGAGAAAAGCAGCTCCATGTTGATCGTCTCGATATCACGAAGCGGATCGATGCTTCCGTCCACATGCACGATATTCGTATCCTCAAAACATCTGACCACATGCACGATCGCATCCACTTCCCTGATATTCGCAAGAAACTGATTGCCCAGTCCCTCTCCCTTGGACGCGCCCTTGACCAGTCCCGCAATATCCACAAATTCAATCACCGCCGGCGTCACCTTCTTGGAATGATACAGATCGCCAAGCTTCTTCAGCCGCTCATCCGGCACTGCAACAACGCCCACATTGGGATCAATGGTACAGAACGGATAATTCGCTGACTCTGCGCCTGCCTTGGTCAGGCAGTTAAATAATGTTGATTTCCCTACATTCGGAAGACCGATTATGCCCAATTTCATGCTATCTTAATCTCCTTTATAATCTGCTATGTTTGACTTGCATTTTCTTTCTCTTTAGCTCTTTTTCATTGTAGAATCCCTTTTCAAAAAAGAGCCATACCATCAAATGCTCAGCAAGCTGAACATTTGATAGTATAGCATATCAAGGCTCAAAAGTAAATTGCGGAATTTTTCAGCATCAGCTTTTATTTCTCTATTATCTCCCCCGTATCANNATTCTGTTTTTTTATGCCACGTTCCGTAGCTGCCATGACATACCGTTATGAGACGGATCCTATGGTAAAGTCTTCCGTCCTCCCATGTCACGCCCTCATAACGAAGGTATCTTTCCCCGCCTTCCGTCTCCCCTGCGTCTGCCTCGGTTTTTGTTTCAGGCAGGATATAATAATAATCCGGCAGCGTCACGCCCAGCAAAAGCTCATACCCATCCTTCTGCCACTCGACGTAAGGCAGTTCTTCCCGAACAGCCAAAGCCGCATCCTCCGCTGCTGTTTCGAGGACAAGGTCAAGCGCTTCCGAAGAAGTGATTTGTGATTCCACTTTCTCTTCATTGATATAATAAGACCCATCATACAGGCTGATTTCCGGGAACCCATCATGTGTCAGATGCTCTGAATCTGCTAAATCTACACGAACCATGCGGTTTCCGTCCATGGCAATGACATACTCCAGCCATGTGCCGTCCCGCTCGTTTGTGACCCGCACATCATAACCCTTCGCAAAATTATCGTCACCTACGCTGATTTGTTTTACCGGACTCAGACTTCCGTTTTGATATTCATAGAATACCGTCTGTACCGTGCCGTCACGGCTTCCCCATCCCTCTTTTATCACCAGATAACCGGACTGCATAAAAGAACCATAATAAGGGTCTCCCCTCATTCCGCCGCTCTGGGCGCTCATGATATGCAGCGCCGCCTGTTCCGCCCATGAGCCATCCTTTTGCTGTAATAAAATAAACATACGGCGGTCTTCCGCCAGCACGGAATTGGGAGATTCAAAAGCATCGCTGATCACCACGAAAGCAATATCCTGCCGCCCGTCATTATTTAAGTCTCCCTGGATAAAATCATTACATGAAAACTCTTCCGCCTCAGGATAATGCTCTGCAAGCCAGTCTGTGATAAATGTCTCTTCTTCGTCCGATGTCCCCCTATTTGTACACAAAAGTCTCGGAACATCCCAGACCGGCTCTATGCTTTTGATCGGATTACCGAACACTGCCGCATACATCAATTCTTCCTTTCCCGCAAGCGGCGTCAGGTCTTCAATCAGATTATCCGAAAGTCCCACCTGATTAAGATGCGAAAGCTGTGCAAGGGCGGAAATATCCCGGATCTCATTTCCATCCAATGCCAGATCAAACAGATTATTAAAATATTTAAGAATAGAGATATCGCTGATTTTGTTTTCGGCCAGTCCCAGCCGCTCCAATTTGACCAAACCGGCAAGCGGGGTAATGTCCGTAATGAAATTGCCGTTCAGGTTCACAGCCCGAAGTTCCGTTAAGCCGCTCAAAAAGCTGATATCCTCGATACCGCAATCCTGTAATCCCAGATCCTGCATTTTGGTAAGTGTTCCCACTGCCTCAATGTTCTTTGCGTCCTCATTACCGGCAAGCGACAGTTCAACCAGTTCCGGAAGCTTCTCCAATACCGCCAGGTCCTCTATGGGAGTCTCATACAGGGACAACCGCTGCAGCTGCGGCATGTTTTCCAAAAAAGAAATGTCTGCTATTGTGCTTCGTGTCAGGTAAAGCTCTGTTATTGTGGACATCTCACCCAGAAAGGAAAGTTCGATCTGCTCGCCCTTATCATAGCTGATATAAAGGTTTTCCAGTTGGCGCAGCTGCGCAATGGGCGTAAAATCCGTAATCACGGAATCATCCCATTGATCGATATCAATAACAAGCTGCTTCAAATTGGGAAGAAGTGACAAGGACTCCAGCGAACAGATGGCATTGCCGTGTGCAGCTTCTTTCAACACAAGACTCTCGCAGCTTTGCAGTTTTTGCCAGACTACCTCCGGAGCATCTTCTTCTTTAATGCCGATCCCATAGCGCACGCATCTCCGAAAACCTTCATCTTCTATAAGCAGCGCCAATGCTTCGCCGGCATTCCAAACTCCGGACATATCCGGCATTGTTGCTGCTTCATCAGGCGCAGCGGCTGTTGCTGTTTCATCAGACGCGTCGACTGTTGCAGCTTCATCAGATGCGTCGGCCGCCTCCTCTTCTGTCGTTTCTTCTTTTTCTTCCACTGCTTCAGACAACTCTGCCTCATTTTCCTGCGGCGGCTCCGTCTCCTGTCCGCATGCGCCAAACATCAGACAGCACAACACGACCCATGACACCAATTTGTATTGATATCCGTATTTCTTCACTTTGATTTTCTCCAATTCTGCCCCATTCCGAAAATCCTTATTTTTTCAGCTGAAATTGCGCAATTGTGTTCATCAGCGTTTGTGCACATTCTCCTAAGTTCGCCGAAATTGCCGCATTTTCCTCAGCGCTCGCCGCATTATCCTCTACCATCTCACTGATCTTTTTAATATTTGCGGAGATCTCATCCGAAGAATTTTTCTGGGTTTCCACATAATTTACGATTTCTCCGACGATCTGTGTATTATTAGCCGAAAATTCCGCGCTCTCAGAGATCGTTTTATCTGTTCTTGCAACAAGTTCTTTTCCTCTTTCCACGGATGTCAGCGAATGTGCGATCACCTCATGTATCTTTGCGCTTGCCTGGGAACTGTTGGCGGAAAGCGTGCCGATCTCATCAGCAACTACCGCAAATCCCCTTCCGGCTTCCCCTGCTCTCGCAGCTTCTATTGACGCATTTAACGCAAGGAGATTTGTCTGGTCCGCGATCGCATTGATCTCCGTTACAAATCCGGCAATTTCATCATAGCATCTTGCGATCTCATCTATCGCCATGACCAGCTCATCCATTTCCGCGTTACCGACTGACAGACGTTCATTGACATTTTCCGTGTTTTCTTTGATGGAAACCGCAAGTCCGGCAATTTTCTCCATATCATCCGTCAGATTCTTCATTTCCCTTGAAGCATTCATAACGGATTCGCTTTGCTTCGTTGCCACATCGGCAACACTCTCACTTGTCTGCGATAAGTTCTCCGAGTACATAAGCACCGTTGCCACCTGCTCATTAATTTCCGCAAAGCTTTCATTCAGCACTTTCATAATGTCGATCAATGCAACCTCTATACTTTCATAGTCCCCCGCATACTCTCCGTCAATGTTAAAATTCAGATTCTTCTCCGAAATGGAAGTTACGGTATTGGTGATCTCCGAAATATAATGCCGCAGTCCTTTCATCGTATCATTAAGGGCTATTGACAGCGCATTTACTTCCTGTGACTGTTCATCTACACGAAAAACATAACTCAATTCACCTTCTGATATCTTGCTTACATTAGCCGCCAGTTCTTCAAGCGGTGAAAACATCGGGCTGATCCCGTTGCTCAGCTGCTGCTTTGCCCATTGCCCCAGAACAACGCCCAGTACGACTGCCAGTATAATGATCAATATGATTACCAACATGACCCATGTAAGAGAGATCACGGCGATCACGTTCCACTCTGTCATTTCCGAAATATTACAGATCGCAAATTTCAATCCGCCGCTATAATCCCAAATTAGTTTTGTAGCTAATTTGTTTTCATATACACTTTTATATTTCCCGTTCAAAGCATCTGCTATCGTCGTGCTTTTTTCCGTGCTCAGCGCAATGTCTTCATCCGGATGCGTTAAGATGGTTCCTTCCTTTGATACCAAAAATACATAATTTCCGCCATTGTAAGAGCTTTCAATCAGTGTGACCAGATCGTCCATATACATATCCATCCCGGCTACGCCGATGATGGAGCCGCCGCTATAGATCGCTTTCGAAAGAGTGATGCAGATACCGCCGGATTGTTCATCCACATATGGCTCCGACACATAAACGTCTTTTGTTTCCAACGCGCCTTCATACCAGGAACGCTTAGTCACCACAAAATCCTCCGGCGGCAGCCATCCGCCTGACATATAAGTCATGATCCCATCCGCATAGACCACGCCATCCTGCTCTACGCAGACATATACTGCCGATACGTCATCATACTGTTCCACCATTGCGTCTACATACGCATAATAGTCCGCATCAGCCATCCCGGAAGACGCCCCTGCCGCAACAGTATTGATAAACGCAATTTTTTCCGACATTGTATTATCGATCTGCGAGCTATATAGCTGCACCTGCTTGCTGTTATCCCTGATCGTATAAGAAATGATAATGGCAAGCACCGATACCCCCGCCAATAAACATAACCCGAAGATGATCCTCCGGATCAGCAGACCGGCGCTCTTGTTGACATTTGAGCTAAGCTTATGTAATTCCATTTTGTGTTCTCCTTCATGTGTGATATAGTAAATATTCCCTTTATAAAACCCCTATGTATGCATGGCATTTTCAATGCATCTTTAGGTTATTTTATTTTCCCGATAAATTCTCTCGTATTCTCTTCCACATCTCCCTTAAAAACAGCGGAGCCTGCAACAATGACATTTGCGCCCAATGCTGCGATCCGTTCCACATTTTCCATCTTGATGCCGCCATCTACTTCCAGATCAACATGTAAGTCCTCTTCCCTGATCCATGAAGCAATCTGTGCGATCTTCTCATCTGAGGAAGAAAGATACGCCTGCTCGCCAAACCCCGGATGAACGCACATTACAAGCGCCATATCGATCATACTAAGATACGGCCGGATCCGTTCCGCCGGCGTCTCCGGATTGATCGCAAGTCCTGCCTTAGCGCCCAGAGCATGGATCTGTTTTATCACCTTTTCCGGCTCCTTCAGGGTTTCCAGATGAACTGTCACCAGATTCGCGCCGTCCTTAATAAATTCCTCTATGTAACGCTCCGGCTCCACGATCATCAGATGCACGTCCAGAAACAGCTCTGTCTTCCCGGCAACGCATTTTAAGACCGGCATGCCAAACGAGATCGCCGGGACAAACATTCCATCCATCACATCAAAATGCAGGTAATCCGCGCCGCCTTTTTGGACATCATCAATGTCCTTTTGCAGCTGTGTAAAATCCGCCGATAAGATCGACGGCGCAAAGTGTATCATATCTAAGACCATGCCTTTCCGCAGGACGCTCTTGCAAAGTCCTGAATTTCATTTACCATGTTCTTCTTCATTATATGTTATTTTCTATTTTTCTACAATATATTTTTATAGAATTTGCCAATGCGCCTTAAAAATTGAATGTCTTGAGGTCATTACACGGGATTTTCGCTGCAAAGAAGCGGTAGTTTGACCAGCGCTTAATTAGAAAAACGAGTCTGCGCAATAAGTTTAAGTGCGCAGACCCGATTCATTTTAATCTGTTACGGTAAATTGTATTTATTGGATATCACAACATTTATTCGTTTTATCCATTCACTTTAATCTTGGCTTCTATTTTCTTTATTTCATCCATTGACAAATTTGTCCATTCTACAATTTTTTCAAGTGGAAAATCCTCTTTAATCAGCTCTTCTGCCGCTTCTTGTGCCACTTCCATTTTAGCTTCTATTTTCTTTATTTCATCCATTGATAACCCCGTACCTTTTTCTATTATTTCAAGCGAAATATTTTGCATAATCAGTCCTTTTGCCATTCTTCGCGCTTCTTTAATTTTTCCTTGTTCTATTAGTTCTTTTTCACGAGCTTCCATCTCTTCCTGTATGAACTTTGCCTCCGCTATATCCTCCGGATCAAAGGAATCGAATATTATCTCCGTCACCTCATATTTTCTGTTTGCTATATACTCCGTTAAAATATTATTCTTCTTACAGTTCTCGAATGTATATTTTATCGCCTCCATTGAATATCCATATCGGTAGATCTGTTTATCAAATTCTCTCCAAAAATATATATACTGACCGATGATGGTTTTATCGTCTGGTCGGGACAAAACAGGAATATTCTTGCTGATAAAATGCTCATCGGAAAGGGATAATATTTCAGGGACTTCTTCAGGGAAGCAGTCAGCATATACCATATATAGCTCCGGCATTGAAAGTTCCGATTTTTCGTTTTCGCTCATATTCTGCTGAGAGCTTTCCACAAGTCGTTTAAAGGAGTCTGGCATAAACGTCAGTGCGCAGTTGCCAACATAGTTTAACTCCATCCATCCCGGCAGGGTAAAAACCAGCAACAAGCGGCTGCCGACTTTAAAACCCAAATAGTTATACAACTTATTCAACTTACTATAGATTACCTGTTCAAGGGTAATATCGGTTATATCATCTGCTGTCGCTTTTTCATCTTCAGGGTGAAGATCCCTGTATAACTGCAGCAGATATTTTTTGTCGCTGAACAATTCTTTAAATATGGGATCCGTTGCCTTTTTCTTATCCTCTTTATTAGTTTTGTCTGTCTCCTTTTTGTTAAACATTTTCTCCTTCTTCTCCTTTTCTCTGTTTTCAAAATAATTATTCGTTTTCCCCGTTTGCTTTTATTTCAGCTTCTATTTTCTTTAACTCATCCATTGACAGCTCCGTAACTTCTTGAATTTCTTCAAATGAAAGAATATTCATTTTAATCAGTTCTTTTGCGGTTCTTCGCGCCGCATTAAGTTCCGCTTGTTCTGTCAGCTTCTTCTCACGTGCTTCCATCTCCTCCTGTATGAACTTTGCCTCCGCTATATCCTCCGGGTCAAAGGAATCGAATATTATCTCCGTCACCTCCGGTTCTCTGTCTGCAATAAACTCCGTTAAAATATTATTCTTCTTACATTCATCAAATGTATTTTTGATCGCCTCCATTGAATATCCATACCGGTAGATCTGTTCATCAAATTCTCTCCAAAAATATATATACTGTCCGATGATTGTTTTATCGCCCGGCTGGGACAATACAGGAATCTTCCTGCCGCTGAAATGCTCATCGGAAAGAGATAACGTTTCAGGAACATCTTCAGGCATGCAGTCAGTATATACCATATACAGCTCCGGCATGAAAAGTTCCGGTTTTTCATTTCCGCTCATATCCTGCCGGGAGCTTTCCATTAGTC
>DLOQ01000053.1:2712-5999 GCA_002479655.1 Lachnospiraceae bacterium UBA7480 | reverse complement strand
ATCAATTTTTATAATATCAATAAGGAGCTTTATTTTGTTGATCTTCCGGGATACGGGTACGCCAAGGCGGGAAAGGAAACGACGGCAAAATGGGGAAAGATGGTGGAGCGCTATCTGCATCAGTCAAAGCAGCTGAAAGCAGTTTTTCTTTTGATCGATATCCGTCATGAACCGTCCGCCAATGATAAATTGATGTATGAATGGATCGTGGCGCAGGGATTTGATCCGGTGATCATTGCGACCAAGCTGGATAAGATCAACAGGAGCCAGATACAAAAGCAGGTGAAGCTGATCCGGCAGACGCTGGGAGATAAAAAAGAGAGCGTTATCATTCCGTTTTCGGCATTGTCGAAGCAGGGGCGGGATGAGATCTACGAGTTGATAGAAGCAAAGAAATAAGGATAAAGACATACAAAAGTCTCCGGTGGCAGCCGGAGGCTTTTTGCATAAGATATATATAGGCAATTGCGAAATTGTCAATGATGCACAAATGCGAAAGAACCCGATTAGAGTTTCGCAAACGCCTATGAATAAGATAGTATAAAAAGGAGGCGTCGGATGGAAAAGGTCTTGGTCATTGGTGGTGACAGCAGGCAGTACTACGTTGCGGAAGCGCTGCAAAAGAACGGATGCAGCGTATGCTGCTATGGTGTGCCCGTTAAAGAAAAGGGTAAGCTGGAGATTTTAAAAACAACCGCATTAAAGCTGCAAATGGGAGAAGCGGATATTATCGTGCTGCCGATCCCCGTATCAGTAGACGGTAAGACGATCAAGCAGGAAACAGAGGATGATGTGGTGCTGTTATCGGAGCTGTATGAGAATCTGCGGGAAGGGCAAAAGCTTTATGGCGGTCTTTTTCATGAGCAGCTTTTAAAAATATGTAAGAAAAAGGGTGCGATCTTATATGATCTGATGAAAGATGAAAATGTTGCGATCGGCAATGCCATTGCTACAGCGGAAGGGGCGGTCGTGGAGGCAATGATGCTGAGTGAGGAGACGCTTCATGGCAAAGAGTGTCTTGTCATCGGTTATGGCAAGTGCGGAAGCGTTCTGGCAGATAAATTAAAAGGGCTGCAGGCAAAGGTGACCATAATGGCAAGGAATATGGTCAGCCGCACAAAAGCGCGTGCCATGGGTTATGAAGTCAGGGAGATGTTTGGACGAGGCGATGAACAGACGGAAAAATATACGTATATATTTAATACGGCGCCGGCGCCTGTGCTGACCGAGCAGGTATTGTCCCGCATGGATCGTAATGTGGTGATCATTGATATTGCGTCTAAGCCGGGCGGTACGGATTTTGATTACTGCCGGTATGCAAAGATCAGAGCAAAGCTTTCTCTCGGACTGCCGGGCAAGTATGCCCCGAAGACGTCAGGGGAGATCCTTGCAGAGGCGATCATGTCACAGTTTTCCTAAATCTGCATATGATAATCCATCAACGGATATCAAAAGGAAGGGGTATGCTGGTATGAAATTATCAGAATGCACTGTGGGGATCGCCATTACAGGTTCTTTCTGTACGTTTGATAAAGTTTTGAAGGAAATTGAAGCACTAAAGGAAAAAGGTGCAGATCTGGTCCCGATCTTTTCCGATCATGCTGCAGAACTGGATAACCGCTTCTGGAAGGCTAAGGAGTATCGTGAGCGTATACAGGACATTACAGGGAAACAGGGGATCTTTACGATACCGGAAGCGGAACCGATCGGACCGAAGGCTTATCTGGATGTGCTGGTGATCGCGCCCTGCACCGGCAATACGCTGGCAAAGCTTTGTAACGGAATCACTGATACAGCGGTTCTGATGGCAGCCAAAGCACATCTGCGCAATGGAAAGCCATTGGTGATAAGTGTTTCGACCAACGATGCGCTGGGGATCAATTTTAAAAATATCGGCGCGCTGATGGCAATGAAAAATATTTATTTTGTGCCATTCGGACAGGACGACTGCGTCAAGAAGCCCAATTCCATGATCGCAAAAGTCGATCTGATCGGAGATACGATATTGGCGGCATTGGAAGGCAGACAGATCCAGCCGGTAATCGTGCCACTGTAAAAAGATATTGTTATAAAAAAGAAACTGCCCGGGATGACCGGACAGTTACATATATTTATCATCTGAAAATTTTTATTCATATCGGAAATTTTTCTTTTTGATATTTCTTTTGCCGTAAGATCAGGACATGCGTATATCAATCCGATACTCGCGGATCCAGAAATCAATCTGTAACAGATATGCCATCATCTGCGGACCGCACATCAGCTGGCCATACCATGGCGCGCCATAGTGCTTCGGATTGGAAAGAAATTGCTGCAGGGCTTCCATATCCAGAAAATCATGCAGCGGTGATTCGCTGTCCTGGACTACTTCTGACAACATATCGGATAGCAGTTTTTCGTAATAAGGATTGTAAGTTTTCGGGAAGGGGCTCTTTTTGCGCAGCAGGATCTGTCTGGGCAGAAGATATTCCGCAGACTGGCGCAGCAGTGATTTTACCAGCCCGTTTCTTGCCTTCATGCTCCATGGAGCGTTATAGACATATTCCGCAAGCCTTCTGTCGGCAAATGGAATCCTTGCCGTCAGTCCGGTGGAACGTGCGCAGCGGTCCATGCGGGTCAAAAGCGTCTGCATGAACCAATGGATCGTTAAATAGGTATAGCGGCGTCGGCAGGCATCTATAGGAGATTCTTCCGGCAGTACATTGATTCCGCGGATCGCCTTATGGTAGGTCTCATTGATATAATCCTCCATATTAAGAAATTCAAGAAAAGATCCTTTTAACAGCTGTTTACGGGGGGAACAGTCAGCCGTCCAGGGGAAGGTATCCGCCTGCAGCAGATCCTCTCTGTGAAACCACGGATAACCGCCAAAGATCTCATCGGCACATNNACATTTTTGATCTCCTTCACTTTCCCGCAGAAATACAGAAGGGAAGAATCCACATCCGCCATGCAGGGAACATCATGGGATCGTACGGAATCTTTCAGCATATCGGCAAGCGTCTGGTGATCGCAGGTAAGATAGTGATGCTCGCTGCCAAGGAATCTGACCATAGCGTCTACATAAGGACGATCCTGAGAGGGCTGGAAGGAGGACGCTTTGAAATATTTGTCATTCTGATCAAAGTCAAAGGATACCGTAACCAGCCGCTGACCGCGTTCCTTCATTGCTCTTGCAAGATACGCGCTGACGATGCTGGAATCGATCCCGCCGGAGAGCAGACAGCAGAAATCTTCATCCTGCGACAGTTCTTCGTTAATGATTTCGGATAACAGATCCGCCGTAT
>DLOQ01000053.1:285-2702 GCA_002479655.1 Lachnospiraceae bacterium UBA7480 | reverse complement strand
ACCAGTAAGGCGTGGAGCAGCAGCCATAACGGTTGACCGAGATGCAGCAGGCAGGTTTTACTTCGTAGATATCATCAAACACGGTTTTGCCTGGTGTATGGGCAGGACCGATGCTGAAGAGCTCATTTAAGCCATTTTTAGATACCACCGGAGCACATTCGGAATAAGCGAGGAGGGATTTTAATTCGGAAGCAAAGATGATGCAGTCCTCCTGTGTGGTGNNCAGGTAAAGTGTTTCGTGGCGTGCGTCAAAGATTACAATGCTGAAATTGCCGTTTAACTTTTGGATAAATTCTATGCCGTATTCCATAAAGCCGACCAAAATGATTTCGGAAAGGCAGCCGTCTTTTGTTTCATATCCGCGCTGTCGCAGCAGTTCAAGCAGTTCCTCCCGGTTAAATACAGTTCCATCTACTGCAATATAACAGCAGCGGTCTTTGATGCAAAGGCGGTAGGAAGTGGTANNGCGAAACGCCGGGTTCGGCGCTGATCCTGCAGAGAGGAGCGCTGATCGTGTTCAGTTTCTCCTGAAGGTATTCTTCCTGATATTCTTTTTGTAAGGTATAATCAAAAAATCCGGAAAATCCGTTCATGGGTATCCTCAGTTCATTTCTTTGTTTTCATAAATATGCGGCTGACGGAGAAGATATGCAGGAAACAAGTGTAAAACTTCATTTTTATATAATGTTATTGTGTCTGATGCGAAAATTTGGCAAAGGTAAAAAAGAATAAAAAAATGCGGAAATTTCATACTAAAAATAGCAGAAATATTTTTGCTGGAAAGGAGTATGCAGATATGGAAGGAAAATCTATTGTAACGGCAGAAGTAATTATTTCCGTCGTTTTAGTGTGGATGGGCCTTGCCGGCATCCATCTTCTATGGATTGACAGTGCGCGCTCTGCAGCCATTACTCTCGGCGTGGTCGGTGCGGTTTTCTGTGCAGCCAATTCTTATAAATTTTTGATGACGCGTCCCGGACATCCGATTTCGATCGTGGGAAGCATTATCGGGGTAGTCGCAGTGATCGGGCTTCTTGTCCAGGTCTTTGGATGGGAAAGATTTCCGATTCTGGGCAATGCTAAGATTACGTTGGTGATCTTAGGAGCCGGCATCATTACAAAAGGCATCATGGGAAGATTTCAGGAAGCGCTGAAACCGGTAGCAGAGTAGGAAAATTAAAAAATCACCCTGACGCTTTCCGAAAGGACTTGCAGCAGGGTGATTTTTGATTATTATTTTATGTATGGATATCCTTATGCTTTGTAGTTGATGATTTCGTCCAGAAGAAGCGGAACCTGTGTGTCCATTGTTTCATCAGTAAACTGGCAGGTGCCGACTGCCTNNACCTTTTTGTGTCCGCCGCCGCCGTATTTTAACATTAAAGAGCCGACATCCACATTGCTGGTACGGTTTAAGATGCTGTATCCGACAGCGCAGGAACATCCCATACCGCCGCGGCCGCTGACGATCCATACGGAGATATTCTGCTCCGGATACATACTGTAGATCATAAAACGGTTGCCGGAATAAATGGGATCTACACCGCGCAGATCCGTGATGATGACATCTTTTTCAACGCGGGTATGCGCTTTGACCATTTCTTTGAACTTTTCAGACTGCTCGTTATAGACCTCAATACGCTCTACCACATCAGGAAGGGCAAGGATCTCATCGGTGCTCATAGTGCGGCAGCATTCCATCAATTCTTCCATCAGCTTATAATTGGGAATGGTGAAGTTGCGCCATCTGCCAAGTCCGGTACGGGGATCCATCAGAAAGCCAACTAATATCCAACCGGTAGGGTTCTGGATCTCGTCAATGGTCAGATTGCCGGAATCTACCTTGTCAACAGCCACCATCATGTCGTCAAAATGTGAAAAGCGTTCTTTGCCGCCATAATACTCATAGATAATGCGGGCACAGGAAGGAGTGATACGGCTTTCTCCTTTGTATTTGCCTGCCAGCTGGTTGCGCTCATGCTCGCTGGAATGATGGTCGAACCAGAGTCCGCATCCTTCCACAAAGGGAACATTGGCCAAACAGTCATTTTCCGTTACTTCTACAAGACCATCCTGAATATCCTTAGGGTGGGCAAATTTCCAGCTGTCAATGATACCGGCTTCCAACAAAAGCGCGCCGCAAGCCAGACCGTCAAAATCAGAACGTGTTATCAGTCTCATATCCTTACTCCTTTTTGTTTACTAGATTTGTGAATGCTTTTTTTCTATTATACCGAATAATGTGTCTTATGACAAGAACTCAATTTAAGAAAGGATCAGCTTTTTCTTTATTATTTCATTTTTTTGTGGTATGCTTATGGAGTGATACCGGATAATTCATTTGATTTTTATATAGGTAATTGCGAAACTCTAATCGGATTCTTTCGCATTTGTGCATCATTGACAATTCAACGCAG
>DLOQ01000053.1:0-192 GCA_002479655.1 Lachnospiraceae bacterium UBA7480 | reverse complement strand
AGTTTCGCAATTACCTAAGAAAAAACTAATTTAGGAGAGGAGAAAAAGTACCAACATGAACGAAAAGACGGAAATAAAAAAAGATGAGGGAATAGAAGAACGGGTCAGTAAAAATTTTATTGAGCAGGCGATCGATAAGGATCTGGCGGAGGGTGTCTATGATACGGTGCATACCAGATTTCCGCCGGAGCC
>DLOQ01000047.1 GCA_002479655.1 Lachnospiraceae bacterium UBA7480 | reverse complement strand
TGCGCTTATTTTACCATATCTATCCACCGGATATTTAATGGATCGCCTTGATACGAATCTGGTTAAAAAGCTTCTCTGCATCGGAATAACGGTACAGCTTGCCAAGCTCGCCCAAAGCCCGCAGAATCTTATGCGAATCAACATAAGGCATGGAATATCCACGCTCCTTACAATACTCTCTCATCTGCCGGTTTAACGTCTTTTCAATAAAAGCAATCCTTTTTTTGATCTTCAGCGTATCCATCTGAAGGATATCTACCATCTTCTCCATCGGGAGAGCGTCAAAATAAAACATCAGTGCCGTCTGTCTGTGGATCTCAGGAAGATTACAGATATAATTCTCCAGCGTGCGGATATATTCTATATCATCAATCTCATTGCCCGGAAGATAAGCGTCAGGACCCGTAGGGATCTCATATGCGCCCGCTGTCTCCGCCGCAAGCATCTCCTTCCTGTTCGCCATCAGAAAGTCCGCCGTGAATTGGGACACCGTTTCATTCATCCATATCGCATAATCATTGGGATTATCCAACAAGAATGTATTCTGNNGCAAAATAGATATACAGTTTTTCCAACAGGACATCTGTCTGCCGGTCATCGCAGACAATAAAAAGCAGCTGAAAATACATATCATCTATAGACATCTCATAGATTCTCCAAAAATCATCCGAATGTCCCTGCATAAAATATTTTGCAGATTTTACCAATTCATAAGTTGTATTCAAATAAAATACCCCCCTGTTATCGAAACCTATATAATTATTGTATCAATAACAGAGGGCAACTTCAAGTAAATTATTTATTTTTCCTAAAAATAATCATTGCTTCCACATACTTTACAAAAGCTCCTTCAACAGTTTATTGACGGTTGCAGGATCAGCCTTTCCTTTCATGGCCTTCATGGTCTGCCCTACCAGAAAACCGAGAGCCTTTTCTTTCCCTGCCCGGTAATCCGCTGCTGACTGCGGATTGGCAGCGATGATCTCCTCCACCGTCTTACGAAGCGCGCCTTCGTCGCTGACCTGCTTCAAGCCGTGTTCCTCTACATATCTTTCCGGATCGATATCCTCGGCAAATACCACTTCAAAGATCTCCTTTGCAGTCGTCTGGTTGATGACCTTCTGATCGACCAGCTGGATCAGCTTTGCGAGATGCTCCGGCGCAAAGCAGATCTGATCCGCATCCATATTATTTTCCTTCAAAAGCCGCATCGTCTCCACCATCAGCCAGTTGGACACCTTCTTAGGCTGTCCGCAAAGCGCCGATGCCTCCTCAAAAATATCCGCCATCCGCTTCGTGCCAGTGATGATCTCAATATCATATTCCGGAATGTCATATTCCTTTTTATAACGCTCTATCTTCTCCGGTCTGAATTCCGANNCCCTTTATCTCCCTGATCCACTCATCGCTGATGACAACCGGTACCAGATCCGGATCCGGAAAATACCGGTAATCCTGCGCATCCTCCTTACTTCTCATGGCATAGGATTCCATCTTCCCATCATCCCAGCGTCTTGTCTCCTGCACTACCTTTTCTCCCGCTTCCAGAAGATCGATCTGACGGTTCTTCTCGCCTTCTATGGCATGGGTGATCGAAGTAAAGGAATTGAGATTCTTCATCTCCGTTCTGGTACCGAACTTCTCCGTACCGGCTTCACGCACGGAAAGATTGACGTCCGCACGCATAGAGCCCTCTTGGAGTTTACAATCAGACGCGCCAAGATACTGGATAATCATACGCAGCTTTTCCAGATATGCAATCACCTCATCCGCGCTGCGCATATCCGGCTCTGACACGATCTCGATCAAAGGAACGCCCGATCGGTTATAGTCTACCAGACTACAGTCGCCCCATTCGTCATGAACAAGCTTGCCCGCATCCTCTTCCATATGGATCTCGTGAATGCCGATCTTCTTTGTAACGACATTCTGATCAGCATCCTTTGTCTCGATCTCCACATAGCCATTACGGCAGATCGGCAGATAAAGCTGCGATATCTGATAGTTCTGCGGATTATCCGGATAGAAATAATTTTTCCGGTCAAATTTGCAGTGTCTTGTAATATCACAGTTTGTCGCCAGCCCCACTGCCGCCGCATATTCCACTACCTGTTTATTGAGCACCGGAAGGGAACCCGGCATACCGGTACAGACCGGACAGGTATGGGCATTGGGTTCTCCGCCAAACCGGGTCGAGCAGCCGCAGAAGATCTTTGTCTTTGTCGCAAGCTCCACATGAACTTCCAAACCTATGACTGTTTCATATTCTTTTGCCATATCCATCACCCCTGCCTTTCCTGAAACCGTTCTCGAATCTTTTCATATGTGTACGCCGCCTGGATCAGCACATTTTCATTGAAGCAGTCAGCAATCATCTGCATGCCGATGGGCAGTCCTTTGGAATCCACGCCGCAAGGGACGCTGATCCCCGGAAGTCCGGCAAGATTGACCGATATCGTATAGATATCGCCAAGATACATCTTGAGCGGATCGGAAAGACTGGCTCCCAGCTTGGGGGCTGTCGTCGGGGCAACGGGGCCAAGAATAATGTCGTATTTTTCAAATGCCGCGTCAAACGCCTGCTTGATCAACGCCTTCACCTTCAGCGCCTTCAGATAATACGCGTCATAATATCCGGAAGACAGGACAAATGATCCGAGCATGATACGGCGCTTTACTTCCTCTCCAAACCCTTCGGAACGCGTCTTTTTATACATATTGTGAAGTCCTTCGCTTTCCGTGGTACGGTACCCGTATTTGATGCCGTCAAAGCGCTCCAGATTGGAGCTTGCCTCTGCATCGGCGATCGTATAATATGCCGGTATAGCATAATCCACAAGGCTTAAATCAAATTCCTCCACGATGGCGCCGCGCTCCCGCAGCTCCTCCGCCGCCTTTTTCACCGCTGCGGAGACTTCAGGGTCCAGACCCTCGCCAAAATAATCTCTGGGAATCCCGATCTTGATACCAGCCACATCCTCTATCAGCGCTTCCGTAAAATTCGTATCATTACGCAGAATAGAAGT
>DLOQ01000168.1:4671-42139 GCA_002479655.1 Lachnospiraceae bacterium UBA7480 | reverse complement strand
TTTAAAAATGGGGAAACTGAAGAAGAAGTTTTTATTACTAAAACTTATTATATTTTATGCGTTATTATTTTTGCCATATCGGGTTAAGTTTTCCTAAAAATAACCGATATATATGATAACCACATTTAGCTGAAAAGGATTTCAGCTTTCTGCGTAATATTTCAAAGGAGCATGGATGAGCCTATGAATATTAACACTAATCGTGCCGGCACTGCCTCGTTAAAGAGGAACGTGTCGGGATATTCCAATTTAAATATTAAAAATTCTTATATCAATGATTATGTCAAACAGAGGAGTCAGCAGAAGAAGTCATATAATACGTATGGCAGCAGCGGCGCCGACGAGGAGGAGAGTGCGTCTTCTCTCAGGGAGCTGATGTATGAGAAACGCAAGAAGGATAAGAATGATGATTTTTACAGCAGATTTACGCAGAACTCATACAACTATGCCGAATCGATCAGGGCAAGCCGCGCAAAAAATCAAAAGACGAAGGCAAAGGTGAAAAAACTGCGGTACAGCCATAAGGCGATATCCTCCCAGATCATGAAATGCAAGACGTCCGTTAATGCAAAGCAGGTAGCAGGAAAGGCGAAGAGAGAGGTTGTCAGATTAAAGCAGAAGAAGCTGAGTGCGGAGTATGATCCTGAGGAGGTTCAGATCGCGCTTACCCATGCCATGAAGATCGAGCGTGTGGCAAAGAAAAAGGTGAAGCATCTTCTTGAGGAGGAAATGGTAAAAGTAACCGGCGGACCATGTGCCGGAGATCTTGAAGAAAAGATGGAGGAAGGCTCTGATCAGGAAAAGGCGGAAGATGCGATCGCTGCAATGGAAAACGGAATGTCCGGGGAGGATGCGGCGGCGATGCAGCAGAGACGGACGATGTCATCTCAGGAGCAGGTGCAGTATATACAGGAGCAGATGCAGGCGATGCAGGAAATGATGCAGGAGCAGATGGAGCAGATGCAGTATGCCATGGAGATGGCGCAGGAACAGATGCAGGCTTCCATGGAAGATATGATGTCAGAATTTATGGATGAAATGCAGGAGTCTATGGAGAAGCTTCTGGAGGAATCCGGTCTGTCAGATCTTTTGGAGGAAATGGCGGGCGGCTGTGACATGGAGATGGATCCGGCGGACTATCATATGATGAAGCTAAAACATAGGGCAAAAGAGTTAAAGGAGATCGCGGAAGCGGATGCAGAATATTTAAAAGCAGTCTTTGACCGGCTGGAAAAGATGAAGGATTCGGCACTACAGGGTCTTTCCGGCAATTCTGATAATAGCGCGGCTTCTTTTGCCGGTGTGCCTGCAGGGGGCGGCGTGGTTGCTCCTACAAATACGGAAAGCGCAGCGGAGATCGTGCATGATTCGGCAGGTATCGACAGCGGGGCAGATACGGGAACATTCTCGTCTGCCGGCGTTTCGGTAAGCTCGCCGGCGCTTGCAGTAGGCGGAAGCGTAGATGTTTCCGTATAACGGAGGATCATAAGCCGGCAGATCAAATGATGTAAAATAACAGGTTTATATTTAAAAAGATTGAAAAAAACGGTTGTTCTAAGCTGATTTAGGACAGCCGTTTTTTGATTATAATTGCCGTAAAATTTATGCGAATAATCATATTTCGATAGATTCCGCCATTTTTTTGTGTTAAAATAAATGGAGACATTTGATGCACAATAGGGAAAATTTTTGTCAGAGTTTCGCAAACGCTTAAAAGAGTAAAAGAAAATAAAGGAGGAACTAACATGTTATTGAAAGACAAAGTAGCCATTGTTACCGGCGGGAGCAGAGGGATTGGTTTTGCAACGGTGGAAGCATTTATCAAAGAAGGGGCAAAGGTCGTTCTTGGAGCTTCCAGAGAAGAGACGGCAGCAAAAGCAGTAGCTACCCTGAAAGAGAAGTATCCGGATGCCACAGTCAGCTCCATGATCCCGAAGCTGTCGGATTATAGCGAGGTGAAAGCAGCATTTGATAAGGTGGCGGATGAATACGGCGGGATCGATATTCTTGTAAATAACGCAGGTATTTCCGAGAGTACGCCGTTTGATAAATATACGGAAGAACTGTTTGATAAGGTGATCGATCTGAATGTCAAAGGGATCTACAACTGTTCCAAGGCTGCTGTGGAGGTCATGCAGAAGAAGGGTAAAGGCGTGATCCTGAATACCAGTTCCATGGTCAGCATTTCCGGTCAGCCGTCAGGTATTGCTTATCCGACGTCGAAATTTGCGGTCAATGGATTTACCCTGTCTCTGGCAAGAGAATTAGGACCGAAGGGTATCCGCGTCAATGCGGTTGCGCCGGGCATCACCAACACAGATATGATGCAGGCGGTGCCGAAGGAAGTGATCGATCCGTTGATCGCGAGGATTCCGTTAAAGAGACTTGGCGAGCCGGAAGATATCGCCAATGCATTTGTATTCCTTGCATCGGATATGGCGGATTATATCACCGGCGTTACGCTGAGTGTTGATGGTATGGCAAGGACATAGTGTCAATACTATTTGAGCTGGCGAAGGAAGCGCTGATTTGTTCGGCGCTTTTTTCATTGGCAGATGTACAGAACCGCAGTGGGAACAGTGGCTTGCGTTGGAGCAGAAAAGTCCGTTTAATGCTGATGAAATCAGTCTGATTTATCAGTTTGGCGAACAGCGCAAGGCGAGGGCAGTCAGAACAGAGCAGAGGGAGACAGGCAAAGCGATGTTCTATCGCTTTTGCAGATGATGATTGAACGGAATAAGGAAAAGGAAGATTAAGCAAAAATTCATGGAATTGTAAGAGTGCTTATGGTAAAATAATAGTATTGGACAAATTCAACAAATCGAAATTTATGGAGGATATAATTATCATGGAGTTAGTAAAGTTTCAAGAGAAATACAGACGGGCATTTATTGATTTTAATACAGATTGGATAGTTTCTAATTTTGGATTTCTTGAGGAACACGATAAGGAAACATTTGACAAGATTGATGAAGAACTGAATAATGGAGCGATGATTTTCTTTGCTGTTGAAGATGAAATCCCATTAGCTTGTTGTATGTCTATGCCAATGAAAGATACTACATGGGAAATTTGTAAATTAGGTTCAAATAAGAATGTTCCACATTAAGGAGCTGGCAATTTGGTTTTTAAGGCAGCAATGGAATGGGCGTTAGAGCATGGTGCAAAACGCTTGTTTATACTTTCAAATAGCAAATTAAAGCCTGCATTACATATTTATGAAAAAAATGGATTTAAAGAAATCAAACTTGATGATTACGAGTATGTGCGAGGTGACATAGCTTTTGAATATATTCCAGAGGAGTGATAAATTCCAGTTTGTCTAAGTAACTATTACCTACTAAAAAGTGTTTATAAAAATTGAATGAGGATACCACAGCGACAGAGGATACATTGGATATTGTTACGATAGATAATGTATTGATAGATAATCTGTATAATGATTTGGGTATAATGGTGGGGAACAACAAATTACTGTTGCTTTTGGAAGCGCAGTCAAGCTAGACAGTAAATATCTTAATCAGAATATTATTGTATTTAGCACAGAGTTACCATGAATATTTTGAGCGAACCAGTCAGAGCCTATATAAAAGCAAGAAAGTAAAAATGCCAAAGCCCGAACTTTATGTGATTTTTACAGGAAACAAAGGGCGAAAACCCGATAAGATATCTCTGTCACAAGAGTTTTTTGGCGGTGCGGATATTGACATTGAAGTAAAAGCAAAAGTGATCTATGAAAGCGATACAGATGATATCATTAATCAGTACATTATTTTTTGTAAAGTTTTTAATGAGCAGACAAAACAGCATGGGATGACACAAAAAGCGGTTACGGAAACCATTCGCATATGCAAAGATAAGAATGTTTTAAGGGAATATTTGCTTGAAAGAGAAAAGGAGGTTGTGACGATTATGATGAGTTTGTTTGATGAAGAACAGATAATGAAATCATTTATCAGAAGTGAAAGGCATGACGCAGACAGGGAAACAGCAGAACGTATGATTAAGGACGGGGAACTTTCTTTTGAAAAGATTGCAAAATATGTTCCAACATTGTCAATGGAGGAATTAAAGGAGATTGAAGCAGAAGTTATGCAGCTGGCATAATCAACAAAACAATTTAATATCAAAATAACAGCGTAAAAGCGCATGGAACAGCAAATTGTGAACCATGCGCTTTTTTGTGCGCAAAAGGAGTAACACATTATTTTATCATTGAGTATACTTCTATTGAGTTGATCGAGGAGTGAAATAATGTGTGGAATTGCCGGAATGTGTGATTTTCATCAGGATTTTACAGCCACGGAAGATGAAAAGCATAGGCATCTGGATACATTGATCCGTATGCGCAGATCGATTGCCCACCGGGGCAATGATCAGAGCGGCGAATGGTTAAGCGTGCATGCGGGACTTAGCCATACGCGCTTATCTATCCGGGATATTAAAAACGGGATTCAGCCGATGGTAAAAGATCAATATGTGATCGTTTACAACGGAGAGATCTATAATACCGATGAATTGACAAAGAAGCTGAAGGACAGGGGATATGTCTTTGAGACAACATGCGATACGGAAGCGATTCTTTATGCATATATGGAATACGGCTGCGGGTGTGTCAAGCAGTTAAATGGCATCTTTGCATTTGCTGTCTGGGACGGACACCGGCGGCAGTTGTTCCTTGCCCGTGACCATGCCGGCGTAAAACCGCTGTTTTATACGGTTCAGGATGGTATGTTGGTGTTTGGTTCGGAGTTGAAAGCGCTGTTTTCTCATCCTGCGATAAGTCCGGAAGTTGATCTCGACAGCTTCCGGCAGATCTTTGGAGTGGGACCGGCAAGGACGCAGGGCTGCGGCGTATTTAAGAATGTATATGAGATTCCGGCAGGGTATTATGCCGTATATAATGAGGACGGTCTGCATCCGCAGAAATATTGGGATATTGTCAGCCGTGAGCATACGGATTCTTATGAACGAACGGTAGAAAAGGTTTCCTATCTGGTAAAAGATTCCATAAAACGCCAGATGATTTCGGATGTGCCGGTCTGCTGTTTCCTTTCCGGCGGTATTGATTCCAGCATTGTTACGGCGGTTGCAGCAGATGTGATGGAGCGTGATGGAAGCAGATTAAATACGTTTTCCTTTGATTTTGCGGGAAACGATCAATATTTTCAGGCGAATTCTTTTCAGCCGGAGCGCGACCGTCCTTATGTAGATAAGATGCTTTCCCATATTGATGTGCATCATACTTATCTGCAGTGCGAGGAATATGAGCTGGTAGATCTTTTGGAGGAGGCAGTGTATGCCAAGGATCTGCCCGGTATGGCGGATGTTGACGCTTCGATGCTTTATTTCTGCCGACTTGTGAAACGGGATAATAAAGTAGCGCTCACAGGGGAATGTGCGGATGAGATATTCGGCGGTTATCCATGGTTTTATCGGGAAGATTTATTGCAGGGTGAGGGCTTTCCGTGGTCAAAAAAGATGGACGTCAGGGAATGTCTGTTGCAGGATGATCTCATCAGAAAGCTTGATCTGGAGAATTATGTCCACGATCAGTATGAAGATTCGATCCGCAAGGTGCCGTCTTTATATGGCGAGAGTCCGGAGGAGACAAAACGTCGGGAGATCGCTTATCTGAATATCAAATGGTTTATGCAGACGCTGTTGGACAGGATGGACAGAACCAGCATGTATTCGGGACTGGAGGCAAGGGTGCCCTTTGCCGACCATCGGATCATTGAATATGTCTTCAATGTCCCGTGGGAAATGAAGCGGAAAAACGGCGTAGAGAAATCATTGCTTCGGGATGCGTTAAAAGACGTGATCCCGGAAGAGCTTTTGATGCGGAAGAAAAGTCCGTATCCCAAGACGTATGATCCTAAATATGAAAAGCTGTTGAAACAGAAGCTGACTAAGATCCTTTCCAGACCGGACGCGCCGATCCATGCGCTGGTCGATACGGAGAAAATGCGCCGTTTTATGGAGACGCCCGCAGAATACGGGAAACCGTGGTTTGGGCAGTTGATGGCGGCGCCGCAGCTATTGGCGTATATGTTTCAGATCAATCAATGGCTGGAGAGATACCAGCCGAAGATATCTTTTGTATAAAAGAAAACCTGAGGCTCTGAGAATGCGCTGATCTAATCATCGCGTCCTTAGAGCCTCAGGCGTATATATGAATATGCAAAGAAATATTTATCTGTAAAAATTATGATTGTTATTTGCAGTTAAGTATTTATGAATATGTAATTATGATTTAGCAGCTAAATTTTGCGCTCCTTCCGTAATATCGATAACGGGATTCGCAGAAGCCTTTTTTCGGGTTCTGCGCTTCTTGGGAGGTTCCGGTTTGGCTGTTTCTGTCTTTTCAGAATCCGTTTCGGCGGTTTTGACGGTTTCCGTAGTCGATTCCGCCGTTTCTTTTTCCGCATCGGTTTTTGCTGTTTCTGCGGGCGTAACTTCAGTAACAGGTTTCGGTTCGTCTATCTGTGCGGCTGCTTCCTGTTTCTTTGATTCATTTTGCGTTTCTTCTGTCAGGCTGCTTTCCTGCCGGATGGTATCTTTTTGTGTAGGCTGTTCCTGCTGTACCGATTCCTGCTGCTGTATTGAATCCTGCTGAGCAGATTCCTTTTGTGTAAGCTGTTCCTCCTGCGCAGACTCTTGCTGCTGTATTTCATCTTTCTGCACGGATTCTTCTTGTTTTTTATCAGCTTTTTTAGCAATGCGCTCCTGCTTTTCGGCTTCCTTTTTAGCAACGCGCTCCTGCTTTTCAGCTTCCTTGGCTTCCTTTTTAGCAATGCGTTCCTGCTTGCGGGCTTCCTTAGCCTGCTCCGCAAGATCCTTTTTTTCTTCTTTGATACGGATGCGCTGGTTTTTGCTGATTTCCTTTTTAGCGACCTTTTCTACAATCTTGATTTCTGCTTTTGCGTCACGTATATGTTTTCCCATGCCCTTGTAGGGATCATAGATGAAGTACGGCACGGCGGAAAGAAACAGGACGACGATGCCTGCCATGGCGATATAAGGCAGGAGAATACCGTACGGTGAAAAACCTAATTCATAGCAGACAAACATTGTCAACATCAGCGGGCATAAAAGGGGAAACAGCACTCTGTTGATCAGGCGCAGTATGGGGTAATGATCCAGACTGTTATCCTGTGCCAGCATCGCGCCCTCTAATCCTGTCAAAGCCAGCATCAGCAGACAGATATCCGAATGAAAACCGTGAAGCGCGCCGCAGAGGATGGTCAATGCCGTAGACAGCAGAAACAGAACAATGCTGTAGCCGCGGCGGAATGCATTTTTACATTCCTGCATCCCTTCCAGCTTATCTTTGGAAATGCCGTGCAGGAGATAGATCTGGTCTGTCATGTTATCACGAAATTCCTGATTGTATCTGCTAAGCTCCTCTGTCTGGATCAGACCGTCGTTGATCTGATCACGGAAACTGTCAATCACGCTCTGCTCCTGTTTCAGATCTTCCATCAGCGCATCTTCCATGGCTCTGCGCTTTAACATCTGCTGGCGGATATATTCTGTTTTCTGGATCCGCGGACTTTCTTTGATGTCGCTGGTGATCTGAAGATAATCCATGTCATTAACGGATATGCTGTTCGCATTTTTTTTGCTGTTCTCCATAGGTATCGCCTCCCTAAGTGATTTGATTTTTTGACAGGCGTTTCGTTGATATCAGCCTGTATGAAAATAGATGTATGGTTTACATAGTATCGCTTTCATTATATTATTATTTTGGTATAAAAGTCAAACATAGTCTATAAATTTGTCAAACATTTATTTCAAAACCTGCGAATTGTTTTTCGGTATATCACAGATAGCAGCATATCACAAAATATTATATTTCCTATTGACATTCAAGACCACTTGCTGTAGTCTATACATAAGACCACAGGAAGTAGTCTTTGAAAGGAGAAAGAAACAGATGGCAGAAATACAATTAGGCGTTATTGAAGCGCGATATGCAGATATGATCTGGGAGCATGAGCCGGTCACTTCGTCTGAGCTGGTAAAGATGACGGCGACAGCATTTAACTGGAAGAGGACCACGGCGCATAATGTGCTGCGCAGATTGATTGACAAGGGTTTGTTTCGGAATGATAACGGATTGGTGACTGCCGTGATCTCCAGAGATGAATTTTATTCCATGCAGAGCAGACAATATGTGGAGGATACCTTTGCCGGTTCCCTTCCGGCATTTGTTGCGGCATTTATGCAGGGATCTAAGATTACGGCGGAGGAAGCGGAAGCGATCCGCAGGATGATAGACAGAGCAGAGGAGTCATGAGTATGGGCGATATTTTCTTGAAATTATTAAACATGAGTATAACTGCCGGGTGGTTGATATTGGCAGTGATATGTATCAGGCTGATATTTAAAAAAATTCCCAAATGGGTGATCTGCTTATTATGGGGGTTTGTTGCCATCAGGCTGATTTGTCCGTTTTCCATTGAAAGCCGATTCAGCATACTGCCAAGTACGGAACCTATAAGATCCAGTACGGTTGTGGAAGGGGAAGTGCATAATTATATACCGTCCATTGACAGTCATCTGCCGATCGTGGAAAATACGATCAACCCGATGCTGACGGAGAGCTTTGCGTATAATGAATCGAACAGCGCGGCGCCATTGCAGGTAGTCACATATGCTGCCGGCTTTGTCTGGTGCTTTGGCATGGTTCTGTTGATGATCTGCGCAATGGTCAGCGCCATAAGGCTTTATAGACTGGTACGAGAAGCGGTATGCGTTAAGGATAATATTTATATTTGCGATGCTGTAAAATCGCCGTTTATTCTGGGGATCATCAGACCGCGTGTTTATCTTTCTTCCGCATTGAATGAAACAGAAATGAATTATATCGTGTCCCATGAATCGGCGCATCTTAAAAGAAAAGACCATTGGTGGAAAGCGTTAGGATATTTGTTGCTGTGTGTCTATTGGTTTCATCCTCTTTGCTGGGCAGCATATGCGTTGCTGTGCAGGGACATTGAACTGGCATGTGATGAAAAGGCAGCCAAAGATATGACATTCGACGAGAAAAAAGAATATTCCAAAGTGCTGTTATCCTGCGCAAGGCAGCGGAGCCTGATCATGGTGTGCCCTCTGGCATTTGGGGAAGTGGGCGTAAAGGAAAGGGTGAAATCCATATTGAATTATAAAAAGCCTGCGTTATGGATCATGATAGCGGCAGCGGCAGTAGTAGGAATATTGGCGATCTGTTTTCTGACCGATCCCAGAAGGGAAAAAGAGGAAGGGGCGTCGTCTGCTTTTGATGCGGCGGATGGGGAAGAAGACCTGAATGTGGAAAACATAGGAACAGAAAATGGAAGCGCGGAAAACGGAAGCATAGAAAATGGATACATGGAAACCGGTAGGGAATCGCCGGAACAGATGGATGACGGACAGGCGCAGGAGGATGACCGGATCGATGTTATATCGAGATTTATGGACATTCCATGGGATGAGATCGAGTCGATCCCGGATGTGGGATTTTATGATCCCTCCAGATGGGACAAGGTGATCTGTATCGGGGAGATTCCCGAATATGATATCAGGGTATATGGATATAATGATGAAGATATATCGGGGCGCGGCGTGGCAATAGATATTGCGGGCGATGTGAACTATTTTGACTGGTTTTATACAACCCCGCAGCAGATCATGCCGAATTTGTATTGGGATGAAGAGGAAAGACAGCTTCAGATCGCGTTTCATATCTATACGGGAACAGGAGCCAGTGCAGATGAGTTTGTCATATTACAACAGTATGATACGGGGACGCTTGTACCCCATTACTTTACTTATAATGATTATACGGACATTTTAAGTAAACGGATCGGATATAGTTTTGACAACGGCAGTCGGGAACTGACACTCATAGATAAGGTAACAGGCAGGGAAGTAGCGTCGGTTGCGATTCCGGAGGGCGAAATAAGCGAAATAATAGGAATTGAAGGCGGCAATATCTCTTATTTTGAATTAGGAGAGTCTATTAAATTATTTGTGCGTCCCGGTTTCTTCAGGGAAGGCAGCGCAATTCCGGAATATGGAGGTATGCCGTTTCTGGAATTTGAAGTAGAACGGGAGTGGGTTACGACTGCTTCCGGCAATACGGAGATTTCATTTGATATAGGGGAGCTGGTTGGGGTTCACCAAGACGGAGAATAATTTTTTGGAATTATCATGCCGCTATTGAAACCCGCCGCTGTAGCTGTTATTATAATAAAGGTAGATAACAACTGTGAATCTGTGGATTGGGAAAGGCGTGGTCAGTAAGATGAGAAGAATATCGTCGGCAGCAAAAGAAATGCTGGAAAATAAGATCATTCCGTTTTGGATGCGTATGCACGATGAAGAATACGGAGGATATTACGGTTTTTTAAGTCAGGAGCTGGTCCTTGACCGGAAAGCGGAAAAGGGTTGTATACTTAACAGCCGTATCCTCTGGTTTTTTTCAGAGGCGGCGCTGTTGCTGGAACGTGAAGATTTAAGAAAAGAAGCGGATCATGCCTATGCTTTTTTAAGTGACTATTGCATAGACCGGAACAACGGCGGCATTTACTGGAGTATGACGTATGACGGAAAGCCGTTGGATACGACCAAGCATACATACAATCAGGCGTTTGCGATCTATGCGTTGTCAGCATATTACCGTCTGACCGGTAAAGAGGAAGCTCTAAAACTGGCGCAGGAGCTTTTTGGACTGATTGAAAAGCGCTGTACGGATCAGGTGGGTTATCTGGAGGCTTTTACGGCTGACTGGCAGCCGGAGTCCAATGAAAAACTTAGCGAGAACGGCGTTATGGCAGATAAGACCATGAATACCCTGCTGCATGTGTTTGAGGGTTATGCCGGACTGTATCAGGCGGCGGCGGAGCCTTCGGTAAAGAAAGCGATGGAACATATCCTTGAGATCTATGCGGAAAAGATCTATGATGCAGGACTGCGGCGGCAGCTTGTATTTTTTGATGCAGAGTATCACTCCATCATCGACCTGTATAGTTACGGGCATGATATAGAATCCAGCTGGCTGATCGATTGGGGCTGCGGACTTCTGGAAGATGACGCGCTGTGTGAAAAGATTTCCGCCATTAATGAGGAAATGGCGCAGGCGGTCTATGAAGCGGCATTTGATGGACATTCTCTGGCTAATGAATGTGATAAAGGCGTGGTAGATGAGACCCGTGTCTGGTGGGTACAGGCGGAAGCGGTGCTGGGTTTTGTAAATCTGTGGGGAAAGAACCCCGCGCGTGTGGAATATAAGGATGCTGCGGCGGAAATATACCGATTTATCATGGATTATGTCGTAGATCAGCGGGAAGGCAGCGAATGGTTCGGGTATCTGGACGCGAAAGGCAGTCCCCTTCCTGAAAGACCGATCGTCGAACCTTGGAAGTGTCCGTATCATAACGGAAGAATGTGTATGGAATTGATCAGAAAGGATCCGGAAATCTATGTCTAAATTACATGCTGACTATTATGTGTTGAAAGAACGTNNGATTCCTGGCGGAAAAAAATAAAAAGACGGAATTTTACAATGGGATCTACGAACGTTGGCAGAATCCTGTTTTGACGCGGGATCATATTCCGCTGATATGGCGTTATGACGTCAATCCTGAGACGAATCCTTATTTTATGGAACGTCTGGGAGTGAATGCGGTATTTAACGCGGGCGCTATAAAATTGAATGGAAAGTATTATCTTGTTGCGCGGATCGAGGGCAATGACAGAAAGAGCTTCTTTGGCGTTGCGGAAAGTGACAGCCCGGTAGACGGTTTCAGGTTCTGGGATAAGCCGGTGGAGCTGCCGGACACCTGTCCTGAGGAAACCAATGTCTACGACATGCGCCTGACACAGCATGAGGACGGATGGATCTACGGGGTATTCTGTTCGGAGAGCAAAGATACATCCTCTTCCGATCTGTCGGCTGCCGTTGCGGCTGCGGGAATCGTCAGAACAAAAGATTTAAAGACATGGGAAAGGCTGCCGAATCTGGTGACCAAAAACAGCCCGCAGCAGAGAAATGTGGATCTGCTTCCGGAATTTGTGGATGGCAAATATGCGTTTTTTACCCGTCCCATGGATGATTTTATTGATACAGGCTCCGGCGGGGGGATCGGCTTTGGATTATGTGAGGATATTACGCATGCGGTGATCGACGAGGAAAAGATCACCAGTCCGAGACGCTATCATACGATCACGGAGAGCAAGAATGGCGAAGGAGCAGCGCCCATAAAGACGGATAAGGGATGGCTGCATATTGCGCATGGAGTGCGTAATACGGCGGCGGGGCTGCGCTATGTGATATATGTTTTTGTAACGGATCTGAAAGAGCCTTGGAAGGTGATTGCGGAACCTTCGGGATTTCTGATCGCGCCGAGAGACTGGGAGCGTGTAGGAGACGTTTCCAATGTTGTATTTACTAACGGCGCGATTGCGGAAGAGGACGGAAAACTCTGGATCTATTATGCAGCCAGCGATACAAGGCTTCATGTGGCATCCACCACGATAGACAGGATGCTGGATNNATATGCATTCCAAACGCCGGCAGATCCTTGCGGAGCCGTGACTGTGTTGCGCAGCGCTGTGAACTGATCGACCGTAATCTTGCTTATCTTGCAGATATGGACGGATAGAAAAAGTTAGTGCTCCGGGTAACGACCAGGTCTTCATAGTCTAGGTAATAGGTGGTGTCAAATAATTAGAGATTATTTATAAATGTTGCTATTCCACCAATGATAAACGAACCGACCACACCTATACACATACATAAAATCTCCCTTATAGACAGTGTCCCCCTGGAACATATAGCTGATGAAATCACCGCCGAAATCATAACCAATTCATTTGCTATACTTCGTCCGGGTCCCCAATATGCATAAAGATATGAGCCCCGGGGCTTAACCAAACAGTTAGTAAGATACCACAAAAAAGTAAAAATAAGTATATCCCAAAGTCCGCTTATTGGTTTACGCGCTACAATTACAAAAATTAAAACTGCACCAACCGATGCCACAGCAATACATGAGAATAACATTCCCTTTGTACCCTTCGGCTTATTATCCCCATATTTCATAGGCACTTCAAATCCCTGCTCTATTTTCTCTTTTAATATTCCATAGTGCGACAAACAAACTGCCAAAATAATAGAAACAAACTGCAGTAGAGGAATAATTATACATGCCTTGTTATAAGGCTGTGTTGAACCTTCTATTTTGATAAACGGTATAGCAAATACCTTTCTAATTGAAAAATACAATAGACCTGAATAAATCATGGCAGCCAAACACCCTATCATTTTAGTGTATTTTCCTAAAAATTCACCTAAGTTAATTTGTGAAATACCTATAATAATAATGGCGACGATATTCATTAACGCTACCGTCAATCCATAATTATTCGATATTTCCGCGGAATTCCTTAACTTCGTTAATGTAAAAATAATAAATAAAGCATACAAAATGCCCGTTACGCCAAATTGTATTGCCCGCTTTACATTGTGAGCCTTCTGATTTGTAGTCATAAATCCTTCACGAATGCTTATTATTTCATCTCCCAAATCATTTCTCGAATCAATGGTAAACTCCTCATCATTTAATATTGCTTTAAGCATTTGAGAACTCAGTTGTTGATTTTTAAGATTTTCTAATGCCTTTGTCGCTTTATGTTTGGCATTTGAAATTCTTTTTGAATACCTTTCAATTTTTTTACAATAAATCTTTACGCCGGTCTTATAAATACTATATACACAGATTGCAAACAAAATCCAAAAGATGATGGAAGACAACGCATTTTTTGAACCAATCTGGTTAAATCTATAACCGCTATAGCTTATATGTCTTTGAATAAACATAGCTATCTTTGTATTCTGAAAAAGTACAAAAATCAATACAATATCAATTATTATGGAAAGTACGATATTAACAATGCTTACTTTCTTATAAAATACATTTCCCTTTATAAATTCTTCATAATCAGCATTTAATCCTCTAAATAAATTATTAAGCCTATTCTCTACAGAAAAGCTGGCATTAACTATATTTTCTATATCTGAAATATTTGAACTTATCATTCCTATCGCCTCCCTATAATCCCATGTAATATTTGAATCCGACTGGAGCCGGCTGACCTAAAAACTTATAATGCCATACACCACTAAGCTTATTTGTAAAAATATGCTCTGAAGTAAATCCTTGGATTCCCATAAAACCAAAATATAAATCAGACTCCATATTTTTCAAAAACTGCCGTGACATACTTTCAAGTTTTATCAGATTCTCTCTTTGTTCTGCAATTACCGAATCCGGGTTAACAACAATGGCATCGATGCTCTGTCTTAATGAATTACATCCTTTGCCGGAATATGTATATAGGGCAAGATTGTTTTTCCACCAAAGCAAGTACGCTTTAGGTCCATAAGCATTATAGAAATTATCCACCAGCTTTTTGTCCTCATCCAATACCATCTGATTTTCAATAAAATCAAAGAATAATTCATATCTTGTTGCATAATCCTTGCCCAATGCTTTATGGAAAATTTTAACATGCTCACTATATCCCCATGCGCAAAGCAGACCCATAAAGTTAAAATCATCTATTATTGGTATGTCGGTCTCTTTGCCATATATTCTACCTTTTTCAGCAAGCGAATATCTGATATAACTTTGAAGATCCCTGCATTCGTTTATCTGTAGTTTTACATCATCCGCAAATAGATACATTAACTAATATAGCGCTATTTTTTCTCCTGCTTTATTGGTCTTAAGTAGCGCTGTTAATTCATTTAATACCTCAGATACTTCTTCTTGCTGATTTGGCATTGATATATACCACTCGTCGATAAGCTCTGAGTTCACCAACCCATAGTAGTCATTATCCAACTCTCCATTTTCGAAACATTTTTCTAATGCAGCACTAATGTCATTGGGTTTCATAAACACCTGACCATGCCAGCACAATCTTTTGTTTTTTGAAAAATATAATATTGTTTTGGCTAATCCTATACTATTAATAAAGGGAATTGCATTCTCATTTTTACATGTAGAATAGTTTTTCATAATTCCATCCAGAAATCTTGCATGTTCATATGTTTGAGAAGCATAAAAATCCTTTAACACCCCATCATATAATGCATCAACCCCCTCTTCCCAATGAGAACATAAAACATTACATACATCATCGTCATCCCAGCATTCAATGCCAAATAATTTAAATACTCTTGTAAATGTCTTTGACGCATTAAAATCAGCAATCTCGTGTGCAACTGACTTGTCGCCTGACAACCATCTATTTACCTTAGCATAATCAAAACGATGCGAGGGATCATACTGCAAGAGTCCTCTGATCAATACCTCGAAAAATTCATCACCCTTACTGATTTCATCTAATCCATAATATGTATTACTTAACATGGCAAAATTGACCTGATTTCGCTGCTCATCAAGTCCATATTCTTTATATCTTCGTAATATATTTCTATACATCATTTCGCCGCTATACAAGGTCCAAATTGTTTGTCCGAATGAGTAATAGTCAGACGCCATAATAGCGGCTTGTGACATCAACTCTGGTGCATAATATCCCAGTGTTCCCGTCTTGTATTTATCTGTCGCGAATCCATCTTCTCGTAAATCACAGGTAATACCAAAATCACCGATTACAACACGACCATTGTATTTATAGAGATTATCAGGCTTTATGTCTCTATGTACCAATCCTGACATGTGAAAAAAATGAAGTGCTTGATTCAATGCAGGGATTACTTCGTCTCTCAACTCCTCATAACGAATCTGTCCTTTCCTTCTTCCCAAATCTCCACCTTCACAAAATGGATATACTTCCACATAATATTCTTTTCCATTTACACTGATTGTTCCATGATCAAGCAAAGGCAGAATATGAGCATTTTCATTTTCGCTCATCGCATCTAAAAATTTTATAACTTTATCTCTTGTTTGCCTTTTTTTAATTTCTGACTCCGGTGTGACGGAAATCAATACTCTAACTACTAATTTTTCATCTCCTGCAATTCTATGGCAGCCATATATTTGAGATTCTCCACTATCTGCACTAACAACATTTGATGACTCTATTACAAATGTATTTCCCCTATCACCTGTGAAATGCATATCAGAAGTAACAAGTAAACGGCCTCCTACAATGCCGGATGGAACTGCTCCTTGTTGCGGCATTGTAGCAATTCTTCCATCAGCCCCCGGCGCAGTTTGAGGCATTGTCGGAATTCTTTCTTTGCCCGCCGGCATACCTTGCGGCATTGTCGGGATTCTTTCTTCGCCCGTCGGCATACCTTGCGGCATTGTCGGGATTCTTTCTTCGTCCGTCGGCATACCTTGTGGCATTGTCGGGATTCTTTCTTCACTCACTTGCTGCTTCCTCCTTTCTGAGCAATATAATGCTCAGATTATCCTGTGATCCATTCTCTATTGCCTTACAACAAATCAACCTACAGCATTCCAATAAATCTAAATCGTTTTTATGCTCGTGAATTAATTTTTTTATATCTGCATCCATGACTTCATCTGTGATTCCATCAGAGCATATCATAATAATGTCTCCTTTTACAAGGTTATCAGACATATCGATAACTCTCGGATTAACAATTTCATCATTTCCAATGCATTTGTTTATTACATTTTTTTGCTTGTGTGTTTTCATCTCTTCAACAGATATTTCTCCCATATCAATTAGATCCTGCACTAATGAATGGTCTTTTGATAATTGATTGAAATATTTGTATCTAAAGCGATACACTCTGCTGTCTCCCGCATTGTAGACAAAAAAATTGTTATCATCGACATAAATACCTGCAATAGTTGTTCTCAACCCATTATGCAATGCTTCGATGCTTTGAATATTTCTTATTCTTCTATTGGACAATTCAATAGCTTCTTTTATTTCGTCTGTACTAACCCCTTTTTTATCAAAATGACTCATCACCTCTAATGTAGTCATTGCCGCTCTATAACCTTGCGCCAATCCTCCCACACCATCACATACGGCTGCAATAATATACGAATTATCAGTTTTACCGGAAAACTCTCCGTCTGTAATTATATGCGAGCCGATTAAAATTCTATCATCATTTTGATGTTCATACACTCCAATATCTACCTTCCCTGCATACGAAAACATATCAGACTCCTTTTATAAATTTAACTTCATTATTATCTATAGAAACATTAATCGTTTCTCCCTCTTTACAATCAGCCTCAAAAATGAATTCTGCAAGAGGATTAATATATTTATCCTCCATTAAGTTTCCGATACCTCTGCCACCCATTTCGAGAACTTCATCGCGATTAGCAAGTACAAAATAAAATTCAAACACCTCTTCCGGAACATAAATATTAAGCTTATGTTGCTTCATAATTCTCGAGTTAATCTTTGAAATCTGTCCTCTTACAATTGCATTAGAAGCTTCAGATCGTATAAAGTCATAAACAATTATGTTATTTCCGATTCTGTTTAAAACCTCGGGCTTAAAATGATCTTTTATCGCGCTTAAAACCTTGGGTTCAATTTCTTCATATGTTTCACTTGGAAATACCAGCTGCTCTCTTCTTTCTCTGCCGTTTGCATCAATATACTGCTGCGTAATACCCAGATTACTTGTAAAAATAATCAAAGTCTCAGAAAAATAAACAGTATTTCCCTGACCATCTGTCATACGTCCATCTTCAAGTATCTGCAAGAATTTGTCCATAATAGAGGGATGAGCCTTCTCAATCTCATCAAACAGCAGAATGGAAAATGGCTTTTCTTTAATTGCATTAGTCAGCTGTCCACCCGCTTCATATCCAACATATCCCGGAGGCGCTCCGAATAACTTCTGATCCGCATGAGACTCAGAAAATTCACTCATATCAAATCTAATACAGTTATTCTCATCACCAAATAATTGCTCTGCAAGAGCCTTTGTTAATTCTGTTTTACCCGTACCGGTTGGTCCTGCGAAGAACAGAACACCTCTTGGTTTATTTTGTCCGGATGAATGTTGCAAACCTGACAATCCTGAAACAGCACGTTTAACAATATTCACCGTCTTGGTAATAGCCCGATCCTGTCCCATCACTCTCTTCTTAAGCAGCTCTTCAAGATTAGCAATTTTATCTTTATCAATTGAATGCCACATATTTTCAATAATACCGTATTTATAAATTGATACGGCATCCAACAGATCTGTATCAGCATTTCTTGATAATAATCTCTGATACAAGCTTCTCAATTCTTTGAGTTCTCTATGCTTTAATCCATCTGTAACATCAATAAATTTGTCCTTAACTTTCTGAAGACTATGATTAGTCTCAAACTCCACATATTCTTTTTCAACGAATATGGTACGTATATCCTTATCCGGATTTGGAATTGAGATGGTACGTACATTAGGATTGTTGTAAAAGAACCACGCCGGTAAATCATTAAATTTTTCAACTACCATAATCAATGTATTGAACTGGTCTGTTATTTTTGCGGCATTTAAAGACGCAAACAATAAATTTAAAAACATTTTATTTTCAGTTGCTTCAAGTGTTGTTGGAGAAGATATGTATCTTGAAGCAAAATTCATAACCACACACACCGGCTTTTCTCTATCTGTATCAACCAATGCATTTCTAATAGTTGAAGATAGCTTTTCTATGTCATCCAACTTGCATGATTTTTTAAATATCCTATCCACTCCAAACGAAAACGACTCATCCTCACCTGCAGAAGCATATCTCTGCATCATATCCTCAATATTGCCAAACCTGTCGCCAAATTTGTTGTAAATTCCTGTAGCAGGATCACAGAACATAAAATCATAACTACTCTCATTCATATTCTCATTGAATAATTTGAATAATGTCATATTCAAATCAACAAAAGCTTTAGGAGTGGTATCCTCACTCATCAAATCATACATCGGATAAAAGTCATTAATATTGCCCTCGATAATAAATGTACTTTTAATCCCTTTAAAACTCGATATTTCCTGTTGCCACTTTGGTATACTATGCTTTTTCAATGCGATTCTTCCTTTCTATTATGGATTCCGACAGATATTAACCTGTTTCCCATATATACATTTTGTATTTTTCGTCCCTGAGATAAATAGTCTTCATATTTATCTCGAACTGTTTCATCAAAAAAAATTATGTTTTGATTACTCGAACCCCGAAGTCCCAAATCATATTGATTTAGTTCTTCTATGTATGGACCATCAATTAAAACAGCAACCAGTTTCCTAAGCTTCTCTACACGAACTGAATCAAACAGATTAATTATTTCATCATAATAAAATCCCGTATAAACAATAACATCATTAGTAATATCGCTGATGCTTTCTAAAAGAACTAATAATTCATCAATTTGTTCTAATGGATCTCCTCCGCTTATGGTAACACCATCAAATGCACTATCCTTATATATATTTCTTATTATTGTTACAATATCATCTACCGAATATTTTTTTTCACCTGCAGTACTCCACAGTTCGGGATTAGCACAGCCTGGGCAGTGTTTACCACAACCTTTCGTCCATATAACCAGTCGCTTCCCCGGACCCAAAGTCTCTATAGGTGCAAGAATACGATCTATATACATTATCATCCTATCCTAACCATAAAAGATACTGTATTTGCTAATATGAGGACCTTACCATCTTCTAACAAATTAGGTTCGTTGGCACCTAAAACCATATTATTGTACATTGTCTGATTAGTTTTACTTATATGACGAATTACCCAATTTCCCATCTCATATGTAATCATGCAATGCTCGCCGGAGACCATAAGAAAACCTCTGCTCTGAAAGAAATCGGAACCATATTTTCCGTATCTTCCCAGGATTCCTCCAGCCTTATCAATATCAATTCTCACATGTGAATTCACCTCTTCAAGCCACAGATTATCACCTTTTGGGGCATTCATTTGTGAAGCTGTTGAATTAATTTGATTTGCTGATGTGCCCTGTTTTTTCCTTTGCTCGATATTCCACAAAAATCCATCAATCTCATGCTGCTTTTTACAGCCTTCACAATAAAAGCTTGTTACATTTCCGCTATGTAAAATAGTTTTTGTCTGTGATTCCGGACACAAAACAAAATATTCGTTACCATCATCTGCACTTGGCGCATTTTGAGAAACAGTCTTAACTTGAACAATATTACTAGCTATCGGCTGAGATTGAACTGATTGTACGGACTCTTCCAAAGGTTCTGGCATCATGGGTTGTGGCTGAACAAACTGTTGAACATGTTGAACAGGAACATTTCTTTCAACTAATGATTCTGCACATATTTCACATACCGTACTTCCATCTGGATTTTCATATCCACATTGTTTACAAATAATAGACATTACTGTTTACTCCTTATGTATAGTTTTCAATTCGGTTCTTTTAAGTTCTCTCTTAGCACGACTCATTGTCTGATTGTCACTCTTTGTCTTTGTCTGAATCTTTTTATTAAATTTCTTATCAGGCGGCATATGTTTCTTGGTATGTAATATTACTCCACGCATAGCCAATTCTGCTGTAATCTGTGGATGCATACTACAGAATGCGCACTGTTGCTGGAACAATCTTTCACCCTCTGCTTCTGAGATATTCGAATCAAATCCAACACCCACAACACGCATTGTAACTTGATTCTCATCGGATACAAATACATTGATTGCTGTATCCTTATCAACACCATAAAGAACCTGACCACTTTGGTTAGCTTCTGCAAGCATATCAGATCTAACAATATCATAACCGTGTTTTTTCATTACCTCATCAATTTGACGCTTGATATAATCCTTTGAAACATTTGTAACAGCATTTTCCTTTGCATCCTCGATTGCATCTTCGATCTCTTTTTTAGAATTAAAATCTCTCATTTGCAAGGGTGGCGATGATTGATCAAAACATTCTTTTAAGTACTCGGCATACAGATATTCCATTTCCGCAATTTCATTCTTAACCAATGAGGTCATCTTCTGGAAATCTCCGAAGAGACGCTTAATACGCTTTTCTTTTCGGTCTGCCGGAATACCGCTTTCCATTACTTCCTGTATATCCTGATTGATAAGTAACAATGACTTCTTATGCTTGTTTGTCATATTAGAAGAAGTCATAAACTCGGAAAGTTCACCCTTAAAAGTTTCAACTAACTCTTCAACATCTGCATCTGAAACTTCTATATCAGAATCCATATCTGTATTGGATAATCTAACAATCTGCTTTTTCTTAGCTTGTTCCAATTGTTGTCTATTGGCTTTAATTTCCTGAAACTTTTGACTTGATTTTGCCAATTCGCCAACCAGCGCCAGCCCACCTTGAGCATCCTTGTTAAACTTAATAACAAGCTGCTGGGATTTTGCCGTAAGCTCTTCAACATTCAACATTTCGTTGCCTGATTTTACTATACTAAGCATCCTTTTCAATTCTTTTAAACAATCGTTCTGAAGATTTTGAATATGTTCACAGTTCGGTCTGAGTAATTCATCCTGCATCATCAAATCAAGATCCGAACCTATATAGTTACTTACCTGATTTATCAGTTTTTGAATCTTATCAGAAAGGTTACGTCTTCCCTCTCTGGCTTCCGCAAGTTTCATCAATTCTTGATGGCGAACTTCTGCTATGTCTACTTTTGGTCCACTCATTTTGTCATTAATCTCCTTGTATGATGTTTATATAGAAGCAAACCCTCTTAACTTTCTTTTTAATATCTTGGATCTGAATCGTCTATCTGCCGGGTGAGCCAGAGTATACGTTCCTGCATTCTTGCTTCCTATCAGCTTTTGCTGCCGCAGTTAGGGACAGAACTAATACTAAATTTATTATAAACCATAGTTAACTAATATTGTCAATATCCCTTACACTTTTTCTTCACTGGTTGCCAGAGGATGCGCACTTATTCTCTTAGTGCGACAGCCCCTTATTCCTTATTAATTGATCTTCTCAATCCGGGTAACAACCCAGTCTTCATAGTCTAAGTGATAGGCGGAGCCGCAGCTTGGACAATGCTTTTCCTTTGTGGCGTCAAAGCTTGCGCCGCAGTTTTTACACTGCAACCGTTGAATTGAAAAATGCATATCGATAGGATGGCTGAGATCCCGTTTTACCTGTATGGTGTATTTGTTCCGCCTTTGATAGATCTTCTCTCCGTTATCATACAGATTATCCAGAAAAACAGTTGCCGTTACAAAACAAAGATTCCCTTCGACCCGGAAATTTTTTAGTCCCATTGCGCCGGTATAAAATACGTCTATAACGTCATCAAACATACCGTCCAAAGAAGCCCCCTCATAAATTGCCAGATCCGAAAGATCATCCGTGAAGATGATTGCTTTGAGCAGTGAGGTTACTTTGTTGGAAAAGTATTCAAAAGAAAATTCCGGACTGTACCGCTTCATCAGATTGACGAACTGCGTTCCGGAACCCAGTAAAGACAGCATCGGCACGGATCTTCCTGCTTCCCATATCAGTTTTCCGAATAAGGAAAATGTGAAAAGAAGCCAGCCCAGAACCACGCCTCCTAAAACACCGGACAAAAGTAAAGTAAATAAAATTGCGATTGGACCGCCTTCAGGCATTCCGTCAAAAAAGAGGAACTTGAACAGCATATAAATGGAAAACAGGATTCCCGTCACCACCATAAATTTTGCCATCCGGGCTTTGCCTTCTTCCGGAGTCATACCCATGTCTTCCAGAAAGTAATAGTTAGATACCACAGGAAAAATATCTGACATCCGAAAGCATGTCCCACAATAGGGACACCCGGTCTGCAGCTGGGCAAATGTGGAAACACCGCCGCATGAAGGGCAGTTATAAGTAGTGTTCTCCGCAAGCTGAGGCGCATTGACATTGGTGACTGTCTGATAAAAATTTATGTTTTTTCGGTTCGCATATTCTTTTTTGCCGTTTTTGAAAATCGTTCTTTCCATGGCGCAGCTGCGACATTTCATCTGACTGGTATAACGCGCGTCGCTCCAACGTCTGCAATCCAGATCTTTGTCGGCAAAATGTCCCCTCGGCGTAAAGCTGTACTGCATGGATACCTTCTTTTTTTGCAGACGTTCTTGTTGAAGCTTCAGGGCGTATCGGATATACTGATCGCCTCCCTTAGGCGCTTCTCCTGTCGTGGTATATTCCTCAAGATTAATGGCGAATTTTTCAAACAGGCTGCCGCCGGAACGTGACCAGATGATCTTTTGGGGATTCTCTTTCATGTAAGTAAGTTTCCTTCCTTATTTGGTTAGGGCATTGAAAAATTCCAATATAATTATAAATTAAAATATTTTCATTAGCAACTGCATATCGTTGCAAATTTGTATTTGTATTGGTCCATTGCTATATCATAGTCATTTTGTGCTTTTCATGGGCGTTTCGCGCATGCCGTGTAAAGAACGGCGCATGGATGGTCGAAAGGTATAGTGAAGCTGTTGCAGCGGAAAGTTGTAAAAGCTGCGGATAGCGGAAAATAATCGGCAGNNCAGGAATGCCGGAGAAAGGAGAAAGACAACTATGAACGTTGGAGGAATTGGAGCAAATCAGTATGCATGGGATTCCGAATACCGTGTTTCCCGCAGAAACGGCACGGTAACGAATTTCAGAAAGACGATGGAAAATGCCGTCAACAAATCCCAGGGAAATGTGATCCATGGCTTATGGGGTGAGAAGAATCAGGCGGGGGACACCGTTGTCGGAGCATGGGCAGACGCATCAGCAAATACGTCGGTAACTGTGTATCAGCCGAAGGATTTTGACGAGAAGAATCCGGTCTATAAGATGAAGATCTGGGACAGCGAAGGCAATGTAACGGAGAGAAGCGTAAATCTGAAAGATGTTGATCCGTGGAAGAGCGATTCATTTGATATGTACGCATATTCCTGTTATGCAAGCCGCAGTGGGAAATATGATTCCGCCGTTTCCAATTATATGGGGACATATGCACACTATGCGGATGGGCTGAAGGGTGGTTCTTCTTATTACAACATGCGGCAGCCCACGAACTGGTTAAATGCGGTAAGCAGCATCATGAACATGCAGTACGGACTTGGAAACATAAGCGGCTACATGGGTTACAAGGGCTATTATGATTTCCTGAGCGGCGGACTGTTCTGATCATATCGTTTGGCCCTTATGGAAAGCGGTGCGGCTCCTGAATGACAGAGGGAGCCGCATATTTTTTTCACCTGTACAGATTGAGGAGGAATATGTTATAATAATAATGTTTTTTTAAAGAGTCCATCATAATTATACAGGGAGAAATGTTATGCCGACGATAAATACAGAATTGATACCGGATCTGTATCAGATGCCAAATTACTATTGGATCATGTTGTATGTGACGGTATTTTTGTTTGGAATTATTATTGGCAGCTTTCTGAATGTTTGTATCTACCGTATTCCCGCAAAAGAAAGCATTGTGCCGGACTCGCATTGTATGAGCTGTCAACACCGGCTTTATTGGTATGATTTGTTTCCGGTATTTTCCTATGTGTTTTTAAAAGGCAGATGCCGTTACTGCGGTGCAAAGGTATCAATACAGTATCCGCTGATAGAGACATTGAACGGTGTATTATATCTTCTGGTCTTCGCTGTACATGGATTTAATGTGCAGAGTATTTTGTACTGTCTGATGACGTCCGCGTTGATCGTGATCAGCGTTGTGTCAAAGCGCCACCATAGGATTCCGCTGTCATTAAATATATTTCTTTTGTGTGTCGGGATTGCCGCCTGTATCTTGGATTATGGGCGATTAGTGGAACATTTGATTGGGATAGTGTGTGCCAGCCTGACGCTCTTTTTATTTTATTTGATATTTCAGAAGATTATTCCGAATAAGATCATGATAAGGGGAGACGAAATACTTCTGATGGCCGTTACGGGACTGATTCTTGGATGGCAGAGGATTCTCATTGCTCTGGGACTGGGATGTATCTGCGCCGCCGCCGGGCATATCATACGTCTGAAGGCGGGAAAGGACGCTGCCGGGGACGGTAAGAAAAAGTATGTGTTTGTCATGGGAATGTATTTGTCCGCCGCAGTGTATATCTGTGCGCTTTTGAAGTAATCTGATGGAGGGGAAAAGATATGTATTATAAGAATATTGTGGATATGATAGGGAATACGCCGCTGATCAGCCTTGAGGAAACGACGGGACTGAAGCTTTACGCGAAGGCTGAATTTTTAAATCCGGGAGGAAGCATTAAAGACAGGATCGCGCTGAATATGATTGAGGAAGCGGAAAAGAGCGGCAGGTTAAAGCCGGGCATGACGATTATTGAACCGACATCGGGCAATACAGGCATAGGACTGGCGCTTTGCGGCGTCAGGAAAGGGTATCATGTTATTATTGTCATGCCTGAAAATATGAGCGAAGAACGCAAAAAGATCATTCATGCGCTTGGCGCCGAGCTGGTTCTGACACCGCCGGAGCTTAGTATAGACGGTTCCGTTAAGAAAGCGGAGGAACTTGCTGCATCTTCCGATCAGTATTTTGTGCCTCAGCAGTTTCAGAATCCCGCCAATCCCGCAACGCATTATAAGACTACGGCGCAGGAATTGGTCAGTCAGCTTGGCAGAAAGATCGATATTTTTGTATCCGGAATCGGAAGCGGAGGAACGCTGCAGGGAATCGCAAGTTATCTGCTGGAACAAAATCCGGACTGCAAAATTGTGGCGGCAGAGCCGAAGAACGTATCGGCGCTGCTTGGGGACGAACCGGGACTGCACCAGATTCAGGGAATAGGGGACGGTTTTATACCGGATGTTTTAGATACCTCCATTATTACGGATATTATTGAAGTATCGGATGATGATGCCATAGGAACGGCGCGTGATCTGGCGAGGGTGCAGGGGCTTTTGGTCGGAACGTCTTCCGGCGCCAATGTGTGGGCCGCTAAGAAGATAGCGGAAAAATACGGAAAAGACAAAGTGATCGCAACGGTTCTTGCGGATCGGGCGGAACGGTATTTTAGTACGTCGCTGATATAAATGAAAATGGATTGAATTTGGCGCATGAATGTTATATGATATTTGGGTAATCATGGGATATAATTATCCTATATAAGCAGTTAAGCAAGGAGGTACATCATGGAGAATAAATCAAAAACTGCCATCATCACAGCTGCAGTGGTTTTGAGTGTCGCGGTATTGGGGATCGGCGGATTTTTTATTTTGAAAGGCATGCAGGATAAAGGCGGGCAGGAGGATACGGAATTAGCCGGGGAGACAGAAGACTCCGAAGAAAAGCCGGGGGACTCGGTCACTGTGGAGCAGCCGGAAACAACAGGATCTGCCTATGACCTGACGCTTTCGGATATGGCGCGCCCATCTTTTTATGATGCAGACGCAGCTTTGAATTATAATGCGGGCTTAGTTGCTTCCGTTCCTGAATATGCTGTGGAAGCCGGTTTAAGCAATGTGGTAAACGCGAACAGATACTATTTTTCGGATCAACAAACTGACATGCTTGTCAGCAATGGCTTTTTTGTAACGAAGGAAGGTTATATGAATGAATTTTACGAAGTTTACGAGAGCAACCGGTATGATCAGTATCCGAATTTTGTTACGGTTGATTCGATGATGCATACGTACCACCTCTACTTCAGTTATTTATTAAAGAATACGGAAAAACAATATTTATCTGATACGCTGGGTGATGTAAGCGAGTCGATGCTGGCGGAGTCTTTGGCACAGTATGATGTTTTGAAGGGCAGTGAATGGGAGGAAGCAGCAAAGCAGAACGTCATCTTTTTTGCCATTGGCGCGCGTCTGCTGGATGATGAGATGGAGATTCCGGACTTTGCAGCGGAGATTGCAGAGAAGGAACTGCAGTTGATCAAAGATGCAGCCGGAATTGCCGGTTCCCCTCTGATGAACAGAGACGAGGATTATTCCCAATATAAGCCCAGAGGATATTATGAAGGTGATGAACAGTTGGAACGGTATTTCCGTGCCATGATGTGGTATGGGCGTATCGGTTTTCAGCAAAAGAAAGAGCTGACGGACAGAAGCGCGCTTTTAATGACGCTGGCGTTAAATAAAGGGGCTATACAGCAGTGGGAATCCATTTACGCGGTAACCTCCTTCTTTGCCGGAGTGAGTGATGATCTTGGATATTATGAATATCTGCCGGTCATTGCGGAAGTGTATGGTGAAAAAATTTCTCTGGAGGATTTGATCGGAAATGACGATGCATGGCAGCGATTCCATGATCTGACAGCCGAGTTGAGACCGCCTGTGATCAACTCACTTTCCGATGGCAGCGACGATTCAGAAAGTTTAAATTATCGTTTTATGGGACAGCGTTTCACTATTGATGCGGCGATCATGCAAAAACTGGTTTCTGAAGCGGGGATGCTTCCGGATGTGTTGGAAGTGCCGGCTGCATTGGGAAGCGATACTGCTTTAGATATTTTGGATGCGCAGGGCAATACGGGATATGAGAAAAGTATGGAAGAGCTGCGCCAGCAGTATAACAATGCTTCCCCTGAGTTATGGTCGGCGAGTCTGTACGCATGCTGGCTGGATACGCTGCGTCCGCTGTTGACCGAGAAGGGAGAAGGCTATCCGTTCTTTATGCAGTCGGAGGCATGGCAGCAGAAGGATCTTGAGACATTTGCAGGCAGTTATACGGAACTGAAGCATGATACCGTTTTATATTCTAAACAGTTATTGGCTGAGATGGGCGGTGATGACGAAGATAGAGAGGTGTTTGATGACCGCGGTTATGTACAGCCGGAGCCTCTGGTATATGCAAAATTCAGTCTTCTGGCAAAACAGACGGCGGATGGCTTGGCATCTTATGGTATGATCAGCGATGAGGATCTGGAGAATCTGCGGAGACTGGAGGAGCTTGCAGATCAGCTTGTTACGATTTCCGAAAAAGAGCTTTTAAATGAAACGCTGACCGATGAGGAGTATGAATTGATCCGCAGTTATGGAGGATCGCTGGAACATTTCTGGATGGAAGCCATGCGGGATCAGTTGACCTCCGGACTCTCAATAGACGAATTACCATGTCCGCTGGTAGTTGATATCGCAACGAATCTTGATAAGAATTCTGTCCTGGAGGCAGCTACCGGACTGGCATCTAAAGTCTATGTGGCGGTTCCGGTAGACGGAACGATCCGGATCTGCAGCGGTTCCGTATATACCTTTTATCAGTTTGATTGGCCGTTAAATGACCGTCTGACGGATTCCCGGTGGCGGCTGATGATGGGCTGGGAGATGAATGATAATTATGAATATGAAAAAACTGCGGAGATCGAGCAGCCGGATTGGACACAGGTATATAGGGCGGGACATTAAAGGATAATAATATTTTGATATCATGGATGATATGGAGAAGATGGCAGGACAAAATAGATTGAGCAGAATAAAAAATATTGGTCGGAAATGCATCATGATTATGGCAGTGGNNTTTTCCTATTACTATGGAAAAAGGGGGCTTTTCTGCCAAGATGGATCGAATGGAAAGAGTCTGTTTTGGAGTGCAGCGATCTTAATGTCATGATTGCATTAGAAAACCGTCATCTTGATTTTTTTCATGAGGGAGAAATCGTATGGAGCACGCCGCCTGAGTATCAGGTGCAGGATTTCCAATGGGGCGATATTGACTCTGACGGGAAACAGGAACTTTTGCTGCTCTGCTGGAGGATAGGTGTGTATGGAAAGCACCGGCCATTCTGGGTAGAGAAAAATGACGACCGCTGGTCACAGCATATCTTTATCTATGATTGGGACGGCGGGGAGATCTCAGCGGTCTGGATGGCGTCAGATCTTGGCATGGAGGTGCAGGACTGGACTTATGATGAGCATGGATATCTGATCCTTTTGGACAGGCAGGATCAGTTAAGCAGCTGGGCATGGCTTTCCTGGGGATTGGAACGGGTAGATACGGAAGTGGATTTTGCCGCGGTGGGAGATGTGCTGATCCATGCGCCTATCTATCGCCGCGGATTGGAGCAGGGAAGTTTTGATTTTATCTATGAGAATATTGCTGATGTGATACAGGAAGCGGATGTTGCCATGATGAATCAAGAGACGATCTATACGTCGGAGCCTTCCGGCTACAGTGATTTTCCAAGATTCGGCACGCCCCTGTCTGCGGGGGAAGCTGTGGTAAACGCGGGATTTGATGTAGTAACGGCAGCAACGAATCATGCGCTGGATAAAGGAATGGAAGGGATCGATACAACGTATCATTTTTATGAGAAATATGATATACTCACATTAGGGATACAGCCGTCGGAACTTGCGTGCGATCCCGTTTCGTTTCAGATCATTCGCAAACGCAGGATCAGATTTGCACTTCTTAATTACACCTATGGTCTGAACGGCCAGCCTCTGCCGGAGGATTGTCCTTATGCGGTACATAAGCTTACGGATGAGGAGCGGATTAGGGAGGATATCAGGGCGGCGCAGGAAGCGGCGGATATTGTGATCGTGTTTGCCCACTGGGGGACGGAATACGACACGGAGCCGGATGAGGAACAGGATCGTTGGACGCAGGTTTTTTTGGAGGAAGGGGTAGACGTGGTGATCGGCACGCATCCGCATGTACTCCAGCCTTATGAGTGGATCACTGCGGAAGACGGACACCGGATGCTCGTCTACTATTCCCTGGGTAATTTTGTGTCTGCGCAGGATATGCCGGAACGGATCTTAGGGGGAATGGCGCGGTTTAAGGCGGTGATTACGTTAAATGGCTGTGAGATCGTGGAGGCCGATCTGATCCCGACAGTTACCCATCAGGCGGATGGGTTGTATACGGTGTATCTTCTGGAAGACTATACGGAAGAACTGGCAGGGCAGCACAGGCTTGGGATCACGCCGGAGGAACTGAAAGAGATGGCGGAGCGGGTGTGTGATAAGCAGCAGTAATAACATTATAAGAAATTTTATGGCAGGAGAATATTGGCGGTTTTATCTATTAATTGTTTATATTGAGGAACGCCGGAATGAAGATCAAGTGGAATCCAATTATAAGAAAAGAGTTAAAGCTCGCTGTCCGCAGTAAGAAGATGCTGTGGGGGCTGATAGCCTATGAAGGGATCCTGATTTATATATTTAGTAAGGCACTGTCAGCATTAAGAAGAATGCCCGTTGATATGTATCAGGATTTCTTTGGTAATCTGATTGTTCCTTTGATCATGCTTGCCCAGATTGGCATGACGGCACTGGCGATCCCGGTTATGACGGCATCTTCTATATCCGGTGAAAAGGAACGGCAGACATTGGATATTATGCTGACGACCTGTTTATCGCCTATGGAGATCGTATTTGGAAAGGTATTTTCTGCCGTAGTGGAGCTTATGCTGTATGCAGCGGCAGGCATCCCTATTACGGCGCTTGTATATGTGCGAGGAGGACTTTCGTGGTGGAAGCTGTTACTATTCCTTGTCGTAATCTTTGTGTTCGCTGTCTTTTCGGGAAGCATTGGAGTATTTTGTTCCGCTGTCAGCAGAAATTCCGTTACTTCGATCTTACGGACGTTTGGTTTATGCTTTGCTATTTGTTTTTTAACGTGTATGCCGGAGGTTATGGTGACGGGTATTATAAGAAACAATATGCATTATGATAGCCTGCTTTTTCTTCTGCTGAACCCGATTGTATTTCTGGAAGAATTTTTTATGCTTTCTATAAGCGGATATTCATTATTTTCAGGTGATCAGTATAGTTTTAATAGTTCTGATGGATTTTTCACGCAGTTGTTTGCTTATGGTCCGCTTTGGTGTATTCTATCCGGTGTCTGCCTACTGGGACTGTCGCTGCTCTTTATGTATCTGGCGGCAAGAAAGATCGATCCGCTGGCGGGCAAGGTTAGAAAGATCAGAAAGAACGAAACAGGAGGAAAATAAAAATGAGAGTACTTTTGATCAGACCGCACATCAATAAAAAAATAACCAGTGTTAAAAAATTTATGTTGGGAGAACCTTTGGGAATAGAATGTGTGACTACTATTTTGGAGGAATTAGGGCATCAAGTGTTACTGGTGGATTTTATGGCTGAATCAGTACGTCATTTAAAGAAGTACATGAATGATTTTAAGCCTGAAGTGGTTGGACTTACTTCTCAATGCAGTGACATTACGAATGTTTTATATCTGGCTGAAAAAGTAAAAAATATGAATTCTAAAATCACTGTCATTGTAGGGGGGATTCAGGCGACAATTACTCCGGAAGCATATTTTAATAGAAATGTTGATTATATTTTTAAATCAACAACCAGAGAAAATTATAAAGCCCTCATGGAGCAGATCGAAAACGGCACAAGTGAAGAAATCATGGGGATATATAGTAAGAAATTGCAATATCAATCAACCATTCCATCCTGTGAGAACGAATATGTAAAGCCCAATAGGGAAAGCAGCGCGAAATACCGTAAATATTATAAGTATAGCGGCTATCAGCCTTATGCGACGATCCAGACATCTTATGGATGCAGAAATCATTGTACTTTCTGCATTAGGAGAAAATTAGAAGGCAAACTGACCATGAGGTCAATGAAAGAGGTCGTTGATGAAATACAAGAGATCAAAGAAGATACTGTTATGATTTGTGACAGTGACTTTTTAATGGATGAAAAAAGACTGGTTGAGCTGTGCGATCTGTTAGAAAAAAGAGAAGTTCATAAAACCTATATATGCTATGGAAGCGTCAACAGTATTTTGGAAAAAGAAGCTTTATTTGAAAGATTATCAGCGAATGGTATCAAAGCGGTAATTGTGGGTCTGGAAAGTTTTAGTGACGTATGGCTGAAGAAATTTAATAAAAGCGCTACCTTAGACGACAATTATAAAGCAGTACATATATTAAAACAAAACGGGATCGCGGTCTGGGGGACCTTTATATTACATCCCGATTTTTCAAAGAAGGACTTTAAAGAGTTTAGAAAATATCTTAAATTTTTAAAGCCGGAAATGATCTCTTTTACACCTTTGGTGCCGCATTTTTTAACTCCTCTTTATGAGGAATACAAGGATCGGCTGATCTATCCGAGAGATGATTATGAAAAATGGAGTTTTGGCGATGTCATCATCTATCCGTCCGAAATGTCCTTGAGAAGATATTATTTTGAAGTTTTAAAAATAGGCATACCTGCAAACTTTAACATGTGTACGATAAAATATTGTTTAAGGACATTTTCATTCAAACAGAATTTTAAGTTGATGTTTGGATTTGACACCATTCTAAAAGTATACCTTAAAAATATTTTTAAGGGAAACAGAAAAGCAAAATTTGATTTATGCCGCTTTTGAATAATCAATAATTGCAATTTCCTGCATTAACTGTTTTGCAATGTTAACAAGATTTTCAAGTTGCATGGCAACTTCATTTGAATAATATTTTTCTCCGCACTGTTCACATTCTTCACAAGGAACATTTTTGATGATAATAATACAATTTTTATAATTTACTACATGGGTTGTAAAAGATGAAATTGTAGATTGGCATTTACAAAACATACACATAGTTATTGCCCCTTTCTTGTTTTCAAATCTTTTTCAAATTTATCTGTGCTAGGAAAATATGCTGTTATAAAAAATAATGTGCTATCGTTTAAGCCTATTACAATATGCAGTATCTTATTATCTTTTGTATGTCCGAAAATAAGGTAGCTGGGATGAGGAAAATTGTCTGAATATTCCTCTATGATTTCACCGGTTTTTAAGCATGATTCTATATCATATATACTTATATCTCTTTCCTGCATTCGCTCTAAACAATGTTTTGACCATTTTATGATAGTGCCGGAAGCATTATATATACTTTAGATTTGTTTTATATCCATATCTGTGATCCTTTTTTCTAAATATAAGTATTATACTTCATATTGATGAAAATTAAAATAGTTATCACTATTCAAATTGTTGTTTCATTAAGTTTTATTAAGCTAATAGGGGGTATGCCTAACGGTTCGGCATACCCCTGAATCTTTAGAACATTACCTAAGGAAGCACTGATTTTAACACCGTTTCCCAAAAGATTGTTTTATAATTAACTGAAGTATCTCTTCAGCAGACCTGCAAACGCTTTGCCGTGTCTTGCTTCATCCCTTGCCATTTCATGCACGGTGTCATGGATCGCATCCAGATTCTTCTCTTTCGCGCGTTTTGCAAGGTCAACCTTGCCTGCTGTTGCGCCATTTTCAGCAGCTACACGAAGCTCAAGATTCTTCTTTGTAGAGTCGGTAACAACTTCACCCAACAGCTCTGCAAATTTTGCAGCATGCTCTGCTTCTTCCCATGCAGCTTTCTCATAGTAAAGACCAACTTCAGGATAACCTTCCCTGAAAGCAACTCTTGACATAGCAAGGTACATGCCGACTTCGGTACATTCTCCCTGGAAGTTAGCGCGAAGATCGCTGATGATGTCTTCGCTGACACCCTGAGCAACACCGATTCCATGTTCAGCAGCCCATGTCATTTCGCTGTCCTGTGCCTTGAATTTATCGGCAGATGCGTGACAAACCGGACATTCAGCCGGTGCTTCAGGTCCTTCGTGAACATAACCACATACACTACATACATACTTCATAATTTCATTCTCCTTTATATTATATTTTTATATTATTTCCGGAATTGGTATATTTATTTCCGGAAATTGGTTTCGTGAAAGTGATATTTTTATGCTTCATTTTTTGCTTTCATGCAGGAAGGACATGTGCCATAGAAAAATACTTCGTGACCGGTGATCATCCCCGGCGTCAATTTAGCGGCAGCAGCTTCCAGCTCCTTTGCATGATCCAGAAAAATGTCCGTGATGCATCCGCAGCCATTACACATAAAATGATAATGCGGCGAAAGATCCGCGTCAAAATGGTCTTTGCTGTCCCTGGTCCTTAACCTTCTGATCACGCCGTTGTCCGCCAAAAGAGTCAGATTGCGGTATACCGTTCCAAGACTGATCTTAGGATAAACCTTTTTGACGTTGTCATAGATGACCTCTGCGGTCGGATGGTCTTTCCGGCACGACAGGAAATCCATAATGGCGTCTCTCTGGCGGCTGGGATTTAATGCCATATCAAAACCAAACCTTTCTAAATCAGTAATGATTACTGTTTTATTTTATCAAATTTTACGGACTTGTCAATCCTCTAAAATGATCAACTTATAAAATTCTGTTGATAACGCTATGAAAACTCAATAAAGTAGATGTTGACAAAAACCGTGCATACTCATATAATTCTTACTATCCGCACTTTAATGCGTTGTAGCAATAAAGGGCTTTGACCGGTATTGCTGATGATACATATGAGAAAGTATTAAGGCGGCAGAAAGATCTGCCGGGCGGAAATAATAGTTAAGAGAAGGAAGTAACCATATGTTAGTCAAGATTTTGTTACTGCTTATTTTCTTTGGCGTCATGGTCGCTGTCGGTGTGTATTCCAGAAAGCATGCGACAGATGTCAATGGTTTTGTTTTGGGAGGCCGCAGCGTGGGACCGTGGCTGACGGCATTTGCTTATGGAACATCATATTTTTCGGCGGTCGTGTTTGTCGGATATGCCGGACAGTTTGGATGGAGATATGGTATCGCAAGTACGTGGATCGGTCTGGGCAATGCGGTGATCGGAAGCCTGCTGGCATGGGTATTGTTAGGGCGCAGAACCAGGGTTATGACAAGATATTTGGATACCAAGACCATGCCGGACTTTTTCGGCAGGCGTTATGGCAGCCGTGCGTTGAAGATTGTTGCGTCAATTATCATCTTTATCTTTTTAATCCCTTACACGGCTTCTGTATATAATGGATTGTCCAATCTGTTTGGACTGGCGTTTGACATTGATTATAAATACTGTGTTATTGCAATGGCTGTATTGACGGCGGTGTATGTTATCCTGGGCGGATATATGGCGACGGCGATCAATGATTTTATTCAGGGAATTATCATGCTGGTTGGTATTGCCTGCGTGATTGGGGCAGTACTTAGCGGACAGGGAGGCTTTCTTGAAGCGATCCATAAGCTTGCCAATGTTACAAGCGCAGAAAGTGATGTGCCGGGCGTATATGCTTCCTTCTTTGGTCCTGATCCATTGAATCTTTTAGGCGTTATTATCCTGACCTCTTTGGGAACGCTTGGACTTCCGCAGATGGTGCAGAAATTTTACGCCATTAAAAATGAGAAAGCGGTACAGACAGGAACGATCGTGTCAACATTTTTTGCTGTTGTAGTAGCGGGTGGCTCTTATTTCCTGGGCGGTTTCGGAAGATTGTTTGGAGATCAGCCGGGTATTGTAACAGACAGCGGCATTAAATATGATATGGTCATCCCTACGATGCTAAATACACTGCCCGATATTCTGATCGGCGTTGTCATCGTACTGGTGCTTTCCGCATCCATGTCCACGCTTTCTTCGCTGGTATTGACTTCCAGCTCGACGCTTACGCTGGATTTCCTGATGGATACTATTATGAAGAAATCAGATGAAAAGAAGCAGTTATTGACCATGAGGATCTTGATCGTGTTCTTTATCGTCCTCTCCGTCGTTATTGCCCTTGATCCGCCTGATTTTATTGCACAGCTTATGGGTATCTCATGGGGCGCACTTGCAGGAGCGTTCCTTGCGCCGTTTATGTATGGTCTGTTCTGGAAAGGGACTACAAAGCTGGCTGTATGGGTTAATTTCATCTTTGCGGTAGGATTGACCGTATCCAATATTTACTTAAAATTTATTGCTTCTCCGATCAACTGCGGCGCGGTTGCCATGGTCGGCGGACTGATCATCGTCCCGGTTGTCAGCCTGATCACGCCGAAGCTGAAGAAGGAAGATGTGGATCATATATTTGCATGTTATGAGGAAGAGGTGCAGGTTACAAAGAAGACGTCGCTGCAGGAAGAAGAGGTATAATCAATACAGAAGATGGCTGTCAAACGGCTGCCGTGCTATTGCACTTAAAGAAATATTAATAACTGAAACCCACAGTTTGTCGGCGTAATACGTTGACACTGTGGGTTCATTGCAAATAATGGAGGTTACAGGTGGAAAAGAATCATTCAGTTGTGGTATTGATTCCGGCGTGTTGTCCGGATGAAAAGATGATCACTTTGCTTGATCAGATTGCGGAACAGTATGAATATATCCTTGTAGTAAATGATGGTTCGGGAGAGAAGTATGCGCCCCTGTTTGAACAGGCAAAGAAAAAAGCGACGGTACTTGAGCATGAAGTTAACCGTGGCAAGGGATGCGCACTTCGGACGGGATTTGCTTATGTATTGGAGCATTTCACGGACGCGGCGGGCGTCGTGACCATAGATGCGGACGGGCAGCATACGCCGGAGGATGTGAAGCGTTGCTGTGAGGTATTTCTGAAAGAACCCCAGAAAGTGGTTATGGGATGCCGTGATTTTGAGGGAGATACTAAGATCCCCCCCAGAAGCAGGTTTGGCAACCGGCTGACAAGCAGGCTGATGAAATTTTTCTGCGATATCTCATTATCTGATACGCAGACAGGGCTGCGCGTAATGCCGTTTTCCATTTTAAGCGAGATGCTGAAGGTGGAGGGCGACCGGTATGAGTATGAGATGAACAGTATCTTTCGTCTGAAGGAATTAAATGTTACATGGACGGAGGTCCCGATCGAAGTCATCTATATTGATGACAATGCAAGCTCGCATTTTAATCCGATCAAGGACTCTATCAAGATTTATAAGGTGTTTTTCAAATTCTGTATTTCTTCACTGGGCTCGTGCCTTTTGGATATGCTGCTGTTTTTGCTGCTTTCTTCACGTTTGAAGACGATGATCCCGGCGTATTACATCGTGACGGCGACAGTGATCGCGCGTATCTGTTCCGGAATATTTAACTTTTATATGAACCGCTGGGTATTTAAATCGAAAGCCAGGGCAGTGGATAGCGGACCGAGATATTTTATCGTCTGGCTGATACAGATGGCTTGCTCTGCGGGGATCGTCACGGGACTTGCTTATTTGCTGCCGATGATCCATGAAGGCATCATCAAGATCATCATTGATTCCATTCTGTTCTTTCTTAGTTACAAGATACAGCAGAAGTGGGTATTTATAAAGAAAAAAGAGTGAGGAAGCTGCAGGGATGGCTAAGAATAAAGAAGCAAAGACCAACGCTATGCGTATTCTGGATTCCATGAAGATCTCATATAAGACGTATACTTACGAATGTGATGAATTTGTTGATGCGCTGAAGATCGCGGAGCAGCTGGGACTGCCTTTTGAGAAAGTATATAAGACGCTTGTCACACAGGGACATAGTAAGGAATATTATGTTTTTGTGATTCCGATTGCAAAGGAGCTGGATCTGAAAAAAGCGGCGAAGTCGGTGGGTGAAAAATCAGTCGCCATGATCCCGGTCAAAGAGATCAACAGTATCACGGGATATATCAGGGGCGGATGTACGGCAGTTGGCATGAAGAAGCTGTTTGTTACAAGGATTGACGCATCAGCAGAGGCGCTGCCGCAGATGATCGTCAGCGGCGG
>DLOQ01000168.1:297-4656 GCA_002479655.1 Lachnospiraceae bacterium UBA7480 | reverse complement strand
CTGTAAAGGCGCTTATGAAGACATCATTGCCGGATAAAATTGCAGAAAGCTTTATAATTATAAATTTATTCTAAAAGAAACATAAAAAAAATATGGTTTACATCTTTTCTGATCCCGTAGATAGTGTTATAATATCTTATCGGGGCAAAAAAGATAATGCTGCTCCGATAATTTTAGAAGTATATATGGGGATAAGGGTTATGAGTAAGATACTGATCATTGAAGATGAAGCCATGCTGGCAGATCTGGAGAAAGATTATCTGGAAATGAGCGATTTTCAGGTTGCTGTAGAAGCTTCCGGAGATAAGGGGCTGGAGGAAGCGTTAAATGGCAATTACGATCTTGTGATCCTGGATATCGGACTGCCGGTTATGGACGGATTTGAAATATGTAAAAAGCTCCGCGAAAAGAAAAATATTCCTATTATCATTGTATCTGAAAGAAAAAATGAGATAGATATCGTCCGGGGGCTGGGTCTGGGCGCGGACGATTATGTGGTCAAACCCTTTAGTCCGAATGAACTGGTGGCAAGGGTGAAAGCGCACCTTGCCTGCTTTGAACGGTTGGTTGGAAAGCGGGAAGAAAATAATATTATTGAAGTCCGCAAGCTTCGTATCGATAAGACGGCGCGCAGAGTATTTCTGGACAATAAAGAAAAGAATTTTACAACAAAGGAATTTGATCTGCTGGCTTTTCTGGCAGAGAATCCCAATCATGTATATAGCAAAGAGGAATTGTTTCGCAAGATCTGGGACATGGAATCCGTTGGCGATATTGCGACAGTGACGGTACATATCAAAAAGATCCGTGAAAAGCTGGAAAAGGATTCTTCAAAAGTGCAGTACATCGAAACGATCTGGGGGGTCGGGTATCGCTTTAAGGCATAATAGAGGTATGAAAACGAAGATACTATATGAAGACCGCGATATCATTGTATGCCACAAGCCCGTCGGAATTGCGGTGCAGTCGGCGGGAATCGGCAGCATGGATATGGTCAGTGAATTAAAACGATATTTAAAGCAGCCNNCACCGTCTGGATCAGCCGGTGGAGGGGATCATTGTATTTGCTAAAACGGCGAAGGCAGCGGGGGAGCTGTCGAAGCAGACAGCCGTGTCCATCCCTGTCCTGCGCGAAGGGCAGACAGTCATGCCCGTTCAGACAGTATGCGCAGAGCAGGTTCAGAAAGCATCCGAGAACATCATGAAGAAGATATATCATGCAAGGGTATATGGTCATCTGCCTGAGACGTCCGGCGTGCTTCAGGATTATCTGGTGAAGGACGCGAAGACAAACACATCGCATGTTGTCAGTATGCCGGATGACGCAGAATCTCCGAAATGGTCATATCTGACATATAAGGTATTGGAACGGCAGGAGGAAACGGATCTTGTGGAGATCCGGCTGTTTACCGGCAGGCACCATCAGATAAGGGTGCAGTTTTCCCATGCCGGATATCCGCTGATCGGGGATGCAAAATATGCTTCCGAAAAGTCGGCGGAATACAATCAGAAAAATAACATCAAAGCAGTCTTGCTAAAGGCGGTGCAGCTGGAATTTACCCATCCGGTCAGTGGCAGACGGATGACATTTTCGATACAGGGCATGTAATCCATATTGGTGTGAAATGCTGGTATTTTTTGCCATAAAGTGTTCATACTAACAGTATGGAAAATGAAAAAGATAACAAAAAAGCCACAGGAAAAAAATATCCGGTATACATCATCACGGCTGCCGCCATCTGGTTCTCGTTCAAATATCTTCTCCCGTTAATACTTCCGCTTGTATTGGCAGCGCTGGTGGTCATCCCGTCTGCTTCCGTCATCCATAAGATCAATCACAAGCTTCACATTGGAAAGGGAATACTGACCGGTGGACTTCTGATACTGATCGTATTTTTTCTGCTGCTGCTCGTATGGATGGTGATAGTGTGGCTGCTTAGCAATCTCGCGGGTATCTTTCAAAACGGTAATGCCATCTGGGGGCAGCTTACGGATATTGTATGCGATGGATGCGAAATAATAGAGGAACATACCGGCATGCAGAGAGGTGCGGTCACGTCGATCGTAAAAGAACGGGGAACTGTTATGATCGCCGATCTGCAGAACACTCTGATCCCGAAAGTAATGACGAGCTCCGTCAAGTCGGTGCGTTGGATCATCAATCTTGTTGTAACGCTTTTGATTGCCTCGCTGGCGGCAGTCCTGCTGGCAAAAGATTATGAAACGATCAAGCGTGCGCTGCATAAGATGCAGGATATGTCGGTTGTAATAGATATCTTTGATAAGATAGGGCGTATGCTGGTCGGTTATGTCAAAGCGCAGGGGATCATCTATCTGGCGATCGCGGGGATCTGTCTGCTGGGGTATTTTCTGTTAAGGCTGCAGCACCCGTTTCAGACGGCGCTGATCACAGCGTTCTTAGATGCGCTGCCGTTTATCGGCACGGGGATCATACTGGGACCAATGGCAGTATGGTATCTTCTCAACGCAGAATATTGGAAGGCGCTGATCTGCGCAGGCATTTATCTTTTGTGTCTGGTAACAAGAGAGCTTATGGAACCCCGCCTGATTGGCAGGAATACCGGAATTTATCCTATTATCATCTTGATTTCCATTTATACAGGCATCAAGCTGTACGGACTGGGCGGCGTGATCCTTGGTCCTCTGTCATTTCTGCTTTACAGGGAAATCATTAACACATATCGGCATTACAATCAATAAATCAAAATAAATATTAGCAAATAAATATTCGTAATTATGTTGACAAACCATGCGGAAAACCATAAACTTTTAAGGTAGGGATGCATGCGCTTGTTTAAGTGAAGAAGCATCAGGATATGGAAAACGAATGGAGAACGATCATGGCAGAGAATAAGAAACTGGTGGAAGCGATCACTTCCATGGAAGAAGATTTTGCACAGTGGTACACGGATGTAGTGAAAAAGGCGGAGCTGATCGATTATGCAAGCGTGAAGGGCTGTATGGTCATCAAACCGGCGGGATACGCGCTGTGGGAGAATATACAAAAGGAGCTGGACGCGAAGTTCAAGGAAACAGGCGTAGAGAATGTCTATATGCCGATGTTTATCCCGGAAAGCCTTTTGCAGAAGGAAAAAGATCATGTGGAAGGATTTGCGCCGGAGGTTGCCTGGGTAACGCATGGCGGATTGGAGCCTTTGCAGGAGCGGCTTTGCGTCAGACCGACCTCGGAAACTTTGTTCTGCGACTTTTATAAGGATGATGTACATTCTTACAGGGACCTTCCCAAATGCTATAATCAGTGGTGTTCCGTAGTGCGTTGGGAGAAGACCACAAGACCGTTTTTGAGAAGCCGTGAATTTTTATGGCAGGAAGGTCATACGGTACATGCAACGGCGGAGGACGCAGAAGAACGGACGATTCAAATGTTGAACGTCTATGCGGATTTCTGTGAGGAATATCTGGCGATCCCGGTGATCAAGGGTCGTAAGACGGATAAGGAGAAATTTGCGGGGGCAGAAGCTACCTATACGATCGAAGCGCTGATGCATGACGGCAAGGCGCTGCAGTCCGGCACCAGTCATAATTTCGGCGACGGATTTGCAAGAGCATTCGGTATTCAGTATGCGGATAAGGACAATACATTAAAATACTGCCACCAGACATCATGGGGCATGAGTACAAGAATCATCGGCGGCATCATCATGGTGCATGGGGATGATTCCGGTCTGGTGCTTCCTCCACGGATCGCGCCGACTCAGGTAATGGTAATCCCGATCCAGCAGAAGAAGGAAGGCGTATTAGAGAAAGCGGCGGAGCTAAAGGATCGTCTTATGAAGGCGGGCTTGAAAGTAAAGATGGATGACAGTGATAAGAGTCCGGGATTTAAGTTCGCGGAGCAGGAGATGCGGGGGATCCCTGTCCGTATCGAGATCGGACCCAAAGATATGGAAAATGGTAAATGTATTGTAGTGCGTCGTGACACAAGAGAAAAGACAGAGGTTGTTTTAGGCGAGCTGGAAACGAAGGTAAAAGAGATCCTGGAGACGATGCAGAAGGATATGCTGGAGCGCGCGAGAAAGCATGTGGAGACGCATACTTATGAAGCGAAGGAATATGATGAGTTTTGCGATGTCATCAACAACAAACCCGGATTTGTAAAGGCGATGTGGTGCGGCGATGTAGCATGTGAGGAGAAGATCAAAGAGGATACGACGGCAACCAGCCGCTACNNCGCTGTATGCCGTTTGAGCAGGAGACGATCTCCGATCACTGTGTATGCTGCGGACGTCCCGCAAAGAAGATGGTCTACTGGGGTAAGGCGTACTAGGTTGAAATATAAAATTGTACCTGCGGCAACATGAATCCGCAGGTTACGGA
>DLOQ01000168.1:0-203 GCA_002479655.1 Lachnospiraceae bacterium UBA7480 | reverse complement strand
AGCCGGCAGGTAAGGATAAAGTCAAGATCGAGGCGGCGATGCCGGATCATAATGAAGCGGTCAGACTGGTGATCGAGGCATTGACAGATCAGGAGCATGGCGTTGTAAGCTCCCTTGCTGAGATTGGCGCGGTAGGCCACCGTGTGGTACACGGCGGAGAAAAGTTTACGAAGGCGGTGCTGATCGACGACGAGGTGAAGAAG
>DLOQ01000160.1:22272-32258 GCA_002479655.1 Lachnospiraceae bacterium UBA7480 | reverse complement strand
TCTTTTCTCAGGTCATACCGGTTTACGATCCCGAAACGCTTGATCGTATAGGCTAACGTCCCGTCCTCCCAATGCGGACGTACCTTTTCCCCTTCCGTACTGGTGCCGTTTTCTAAAATATCCTTACACATATCAATAAATATCTGATCTGCCAAACTCATGTCCTTATTTCTCTCCTTCTCACGATCATATTATATCTAGGCATTTGCGAAAGAACCCGATTAGAGTTTCGCAATTACCTTTCATATCGAATAATAAGAGCCGTTACGCCAACCCCAATACCTTCGTTGCGATCTGAAAATAGATCATCAGCGACAATGCATCTACGATCGTGGTAATAAACGGACTTGCCATAACCGCAGGGTCAAAACCGATCTTTTTCGCAAGCATCGGAAGACTACAGCCCACCATCTTAGCGATCAGCACTGCAAGAAACAGCGTCATGCACACCGTCAGCGCTACTGCCATCGTCACCCTGTCAAGGAACAGCAGTTTTAAGAGATTCGCCGCCGCCAGAGATAGCCCGCACAAAACTGCCACCCGCATCTCCTTCCATAAGACACGGAACATATCCCTGAACTCTATCTCATTTAAAGATAATCCGCGGATGATCGTAACGCTTGCCTGCCCGCCCGCATTACCGCCGGTATCCATCAGCATCGGAATATATGCCACCAATATCGCACAGCTGCTCAACGCATCTTCAAAGCCGGAGATAATACTGCCCGTAAATGTTGCGGAAATCATAAGAAGCAGCAGCCACGGCATCCTCTTCTTCCAGATCTCAAAAACGCCGGTTCTCATATATGCCTTATCCGACGGCACGATAGCCGCCATCTTTTCAATATCCTCCGTCGCCTCTTCCTGCATAATATCTACAACGTCATCGACGGTAATGATGCCTACCAGCCGGTCTTCATTATCCACGACAGGCATAGAAGTAAAGTCGTATTTCTGGAACTGCCGCGCGACCTCCTCCTGATCCATCAGGGTATGGATGGATACGACATTTTCATGCATAATATCCCCGATGATCTCATCCGGCTCACTGAGAAGCAGATAGCGCAGCGCCACGGTTCCTTTCAGCGTCCGCTGATTATCCAGCACATAACAGATATTGATCGTCTCCGAATCGATACCGATCTTCTTGATACGCTCGATCGCCTGCTGTACCGTAATATTTTCCTTCAGGTCAACATACTCCACCGTCATGACGCTGCCTGCGGAATCCTCAGGATACCGGAGCAGATGATTGATATCCCTTCTTGTCTCCGGGCTGGCGTTGGCAAGCAGTTTTTTCACGATATTGGCAGGCATCTCCTCCNNCAGATCCGCCGCGTCATCCGCCATCAGATTATCAATGATATTAGCTGCTTCCTTATCGGACAGCTTCGTAATGATCGACTGCTGGTTCTCCATCTCCAGATAAGAAAACACATCCGCAGCCATTGATTTGGGCAGTATCCTGAATATTTTTAACAGCTGCTCCTCCTCAAGGTCTTCCATAAAAGAAGCAATATCCGCGTCATTCATCTCTGCAAGTTCCTGACGAAGACGGGTATATTGCTTTGTTTCAATCAATTCTTTTAATTCTTCTTCCATAATGATACCCATGCCTTTCTCTCAGCTTTCAAGCATAATACGGCAATGGTAAGCTAAAATAAAAGCATGTTTATCCCAATGCATACAGGCAAGCTCACGGATCCGTCCACTTCAAAGCCAAGTGTCTTTGTTTTATTCTCCGTTCATGATAAGGAACATCATCATTACTATGAATCATAAAACCACCCCGCTTTCCTTGTGAATTATTTTGAGAAACGCTGTATACGTTTCCCGCGCCGGATTTGCACTGTGAAGCAACATAATCCCTGCAGCTCCTTTAACCTTCTTGTACATTATAAAGTATCATTACTGCCCTTGTCAAGAAAAGTACACTTACCAAGATCCTCTATTTCCAACCTTCCCGCGCCGGCGTCCCTAAACTTCCCGATCCTGTTTTCATAATGTTGTTCCGGTATCGTCAGCAGAACAGTCACGTTCTCCTGATAGATCACTTCCTCCATCTCCTGACCTTCCGTCCTGCAAAAATGCTCCACCCTTCCATAGTCGTTATAGGACATGACCAGCTTCACCTTTCTGCCCTCCCGGAGTACACCGGTCTCACAGTTTTTTAACCCCTCTTTAACTGCCTGCGAATATGCTCTCACCAGTCCGCCGGTACCTAACAGCGTACCGCCGAAATACCGCGTCACAACGACAACGACATCGCGAAGCCCCTCTCCTGTCAAAACCTCCAGCATCGGCCTTCCCGCTGTTCCTGACGGCTCCCCGTCATCGCTGCATCTCGTAATCTCAGCATGCCTGCCGATCACCATCGCCGTGCAGTTATGCTTCGCATCCCAATATTTCTTTTTTACCGCTTCAATAAAGGCGGCGGCTTCCTCCTCCGACGCTGCGGGCTGCAGGGAGGCAATAAACCGTGACTTTTTTTCGACGATCTCACCGTGTCCGCCTTTTAATAAAATCTTATATGTCTGCATAAATCCATCATATCATGTTCATATTCTAAAAGAAAGATTTATTCCAAAGAAATAATAGAAAGCTATTTATTTTGTTGCCAAAATCTAGTATAATAAGATAACATATTATGCAATGATTCAATAATGGATCAGGGAAGGAAGCCAAAAGAAGATCTATGAATTACAGCAAAAAAGGCGTCCGCGAAAAGCAGCGCGCCCTCAACTCCAAAGGAACAAAAATCAAGAAAATGCTGGGCATCACTATCATCAAAGCATTGTTGATCGCAATCATCTCATTTGCTGTGGTCGTGATGTGCATGGGCATCGGCATCTTTAACGGCATTATCGCAACGGCACCCGATATTTCAACCATCGACGTTACTCCTTCCGGCTTTGCCACGATACTTTATGACTGTGAAGGGCATGAAATGACTAAGCTGATTGCGGAAGATTCCAACCGTACTTATGTCAGCATGGAAATGATTCCTGATAATCTGGCGAATGCTTTTGTCGCTATTGAGGATGCGCGTTTTTATACCCACAACGGCATTGATATCCAGGCGATCCTGCGAGCTGCTGCCGCTGTTGTACGCACCCGTGAACTCTCGCAGGGCGGCAGTACCATTACCCAGCAGCTGATTAAGAACAATGTATTTGAAGACTTCGTTAATGAGACTCGGATGGAAAGCGTCCGCCGTAAGATCCAGGAACAGTATCTGGCTCTGGAATTGGAAAAGGTAATGAGCAAGGAAGAAATCCTGGAGCTTTATATGAATTCCATCAACCTCGGTCACGGCACACTGGGCGTTCAGGCCGCTTCCCTGCGATATTTCAATAAACCGGTATATGAACTGACCTTATCGGAATGTGCAGTCATTGCCGGTATCACGCAGAATCCCTCCAAATATGATCCGATCACTCATCCGGAAAATAACGAAGAAAAACGCGGAATCGTACTTGAATATATGAAGGAACAGGGCTATATCACACAGGAAGAATATGATGAAGCCATGGCGGACGATGTGTATGAACGGATTCAGGTGACCAATCAGAATGTCGTCGCTTCTTCCGTTTATTCCTACTTTGTCGATGAAGTCATTGAGACTGCCAACGAGGAACTGACAGAATTATTTATTAAGAACGGTTATACGGAATCTCAGGCTTCCACGATGGCATATAATCTGCTTTTCAGCGGCGGTCTCAGCATTTATACGACACAGGATCCACAGATTCAGGCAATCTGCGACGAAGTCTATATGGATGAATCCAACTATCCCGAAAACACTAAATGGTATCTGGACTACCGCGTTTCCATCCAGAAGCCAAATGGAGATGTAGAAAATTACAGCAAGGAAATGTATGCTTCCTATTATAAGGAGATCGATCCCAAGTTTAATCTTCTTTATTCCTCTCAGGATGAAGCATATGAAGCAATCAAAGCCTATACGGAAGCAATCATGAGTCCCGGTGATGAGATCATTGCCGAGTCCATCTCCTTGACACCGCAGCCACAAGTGTCTCTGACCGTGGAAGATCAATCAACCGGACATGTCGTTGCGATGATCGGCGGCAGAGGCATTAAGGAAACCAGCCGTTCCCTGAACAGGGCATCCAACACGGTCCGTCAGCCCGGCTCTACCTTTAAGGTCGTAGCCGCTTATGCACCGGCATTTGACAGCGCCGGCATCACGCTTGCCAGCGTATTTATTGACGCACCTTACAATTATGATAATGGCAAGCCGTTGAATAATTATGATTTTAAATACCGCGGCATCTGCTCTACCCGATACGGTATCGAGCAGTCGATGAATATTGTTACCGTCAAGGTTTTGACCCAGATCACGCCGCAGCTTGGCTATGATTACCTGCAGAGTTTTGGATTTACAACTTTGGTAGATAGACGTGTTACGTCAGACGGACAGATCCTTACCGATATCAGACAGCCGCTTGCTCTGGGTGGCATTACGGACGGCGTTACCAATATGGAATTGAACGGCGCCTATGCCACGATTGCCAATGGCGGTCTGTATATGGAACCGATCCTCTACACCAAGATCGTGGATCATGACGGCAATGTCCTGATTGATAATACCGTCAGCCAAGATCAGCACCGTGTCATCAAAGAAACTACTGCTTTTCTTTTGACCAGCGCCATGGTGGACGTTGTCACCAAAGGCACCGGCGGCTCCGTCAACTTCGGCAATATGGCGATCGCCGGCAAGACAGGCACCACTACCTCCTATGTCGACGTATGGTTTGCAGGATTTACGCCTTATTATACCGCTACCACATGGACCGGATATGATAATAATGTTGTCCTTACCGGTGCCGAAAGGAATCTGTCCAAAACCATGTGGCGGACCGTTATGAGCCGTATCCACGAAGACCTTCCGTATAAGTCGTTTGACATGCCGGGCGGTATCGTGACCGCAACCATATGCTCCCGCTCCGGAAAGCTGCCGATAACCGGTCTATGTGACAATCACTTAAGGACCGAATACTTTGCCGAAGGAACGGTTCCCACGGCAACCTGCGATGTCCATTACTCAGGTATGGTATGTCTGCAGAGCGGTATGTGCGCATGCACAAATTGTCCATTTAAAGTTCCCGGCGTATTGGAACTGATGCCGATCGAAAGCACAGCCGTCCAAGCCGGCTATCCTTCTTCCGGCGTGGATACCAATGGCAATCCCATCACCTCTACCCGGACCAGCAATATGTGTCCGCATAACGACGCATTCTTTGCATCGCCGGATCATATGGCGGTACTTCAACAGCAGCTTCTGGAGCTGCAGTCGCTCGGATATAATGACTTCACGCTGGACGGCGTTCAGTGACAGAGTATCTTTTACAACTGCCGGCAAATAATTGTACAAACCATATATTAATTGAGCAGGGGAATGACCTTCTCCCCTGTTCGCCGCGCGGCCCGCATACTGCGTCAACAGCAAACTTCCATATGCGGGCCTGCGCATACAAAAAAACGACGGTATCACAATCCATACCGTCGTTTTTATTTTGATGTTTTCTTATTTGTTTCTTAATTTTTAACCTGATATCTTTTTAACGCATATTACATCATTTATTCTGTCGCACCACTCTTATATCCCGCAAGGTCTGCCTCGCTTGGAGTATCATATAATACACTTCCATTATCTGTTGTACGCAGCTTATAGTCTACATATTCACTATAGATATATGCTTCCTGATCGGAATACAGCAGCTTGGTCCATCCATTTGACAGGATCTCCAAAACCTCATATTCATTATTGGAATATGCCGACCCCAGACGATTATATTCCGTACCCGGTCCGCTTCTGACATTCACGCTTGAGTTTGTGTTAGGAACAGCCACCAATACAGTAACCGCCTCGGACGGCTTCTCAACCGACTGATCGTCTGACACAGAATCCTGTGAATCAAAGCCTTCCTGCACAATATAACTATCGGAGCCAGCAGCCTCTTCCGGCGGCGCTCCTCTCATCTGTATTCGGACGATCACAACCACGATCGCAATGGTCAGACAGATCATCAAAGCTGTCAGCAGCGCACTGATTGTCTGTTTTTTCATAATTAATATGTATACTCCTTATTCCGTCTTATTGCCGCAGCTGCTGCAGAAGGATGCACCGACCTTGAGCGCGGCGCCGCATTTAGGACATTTTGCTCCCGTTACTACCTCCGCCTGAGCATTGCAGGCTGCATTATTATCAACTTCCTTACCGCAGGTCGGACAGAACTTTGTATCCGACGCAACCTCCGCGCCGCAATTCTGACACATCTTCGTTCCTTTCGCCCGGCGGATGGAAGCCTCTATATGATCGATTGCCTCTTCCGCTTCCTTGATATGGGCAAACTGTTCTGCGTATTCCGGCAACGGATGCTCTTTATTCTGCTCGTAAAACACCTTGCCAACCTCTCGATAATAAGCATTTAAAGATTCCTCGCAGCTCTTCAGCTGAGAGTTCAGATTACTTACCTCCATCATAGATTTTGTCTTGTTGGATACATCATTGCCAAAATTTGAAATCGTAGCCCCTACCTTGTCAAAAAAAGCCATTTGCCCTCTTCCTCCTCATTTTAACAGATTTCGTCAATCATTGTATCTATTATACTCTATTAATTGGATTTTTTCAACCATACGCCAATACAAATAATTCCACTATCTGTCAATGCGAAGCATCCCCGCAAAATAAATTATATTTTATGATACAATAAAATGCCCGAAATGCATCCTTTAAGCCAATTTTCTTTCCCTCACTGTAATCTCTGGGATAATAGGAAATAGGAACTTCATAGATCTTACAATGCATTTTAGCTAGCTTTGCTGTGACCTCCGGCTCAAATCCAAACCGGTTTTCTTCCAATTTTATATTCTGAATAATCTCTCTCTTAAACATTTTATAGCATGTCTCCATATCCGTTAACGCAAGATCGGAAAAGATATTGGACATGATCGTCAGCATTTTATTTCCCAGACTATGCCAGAAATGCTTGATCATATAATATCCGCCTCTCATATATCTGGAACCATAGACAACGTCCGCATCCATTCTCCCCGTTACAAAAGGCAGCATCAATTTCTGATAATCCTTGGGATCATACTCCAGATCGGCATCCTGCACAACGACCAGATCTCCTGTTGCCGCCCGAAATCCGGATCGGAGCGCCCTTCCTTTCCCGCAGTTTCTCTTATGGAAAAGCACCTTGTCAATTTTAGGCATCAATTTTTCCTTGATCAATTCCCTTGTGCCATCTGTCGAACAATCATCGATCACAATAATCTCAACATTCTCCAACCCACAGTCCCTCACTGCATCCAGACATTTTTCCAGCGTATCCTTTTCATTATAGCAAGGAATAATCACTGTAAGTTTCAAATCGTTCTTTTCCATAGTCATGGTATTTCCCCTCTTTATCTTAATAATAAGTGATTTCAAAATAATTGATAATCAATTGTTCTATCCCTGAAGTCCCCTTGACTGTCTGTCCATATCCTCAATGACAATATCATAAATTTCACCAAGAGAGGCGCAATACTCCAAGACCTGCCACGGCTCATTCGTATGAAAATGTATTTTGATCAGTTCCTCATCTCCGACCGCCAGCAGACAGTCTCCCTTAAAATGCTCCGTAATATAGTCGTTGATCTCATCCTCGTCAAGATCGCTGCCCTCAATTAATAACTGCGTATCATATTTATATTCTAACATGTTCCACCTCGTATCTATATTAATTTTTCACAATATCGCTTTATTGACATCCATCATTTTAATTCTTATGTTCTATCATATCCGCAGTGCACCTTAATACCCATGTGCTTTGCACATGGTATAGGCTTCGCCCTATTCACTGCATCATTGCTTTCGCGTATATTCTACCATCCATTCCATCGCCAGAAGATATCCCTGCAGTCCCTTCCCCACGATCTGATGATCACAGGCGGGCGCAGTCACCGAAACCTTACGGAACTCCTCTCTTGCATTGATATCGGAGATATGGATCTCCACCTTCGGCATCGTCACGCTTGCCAATGCATCATGGATAGCATAGCTATAGTGCGTATAAGCGCCGGGATTAATAATGATCCCCTCCGTGCCATCAGAATATGCATCCTGTATCCTGTCGATCAAAGCCCCCTCATGATTGGACTGAAAGACCTCCACCTGACATTGCAATTCCTTTGCTTTTTCCTCTATTATCCGCAGCAGATAATCATAATCCTGCTGACCATATATTTCCTTTTCCCTGATCCCCAGGAAATTCAGATTAGGTCCATTGATGATCAATAGTTTCATAAACATGCTCCATTCTGCAGATTTTTGATAAACTTACCATTTCAATATATCATATTTTAAAATTAAAATATACCCTGTTTTACAATTGCCCGTATGTGGATGATCTCCCAGGCAATCTCATTCACTGTCCTGCCATCCGTCTCAATCACATGATCCGCCGCACATTCATATATCGGAGTACGTTCTTCCAGCATCCTGGCAATCTTTGCCCGCTGATCCGTACCCTGCAGCAATGGTCGCTGCGTATCCTCTTTGATGCGTTCAAAGATCGTGTCGGTGTCCGCTTTCAGGAAAAAAACAATTCCGAGATTTTTTAAGATCGTCCGGTTTTCTTCCCGAAGCGGCATACCGCCGCCGGTAGAAAGGATATAATCAGATGTTCTTTCTGACAAGCGTCTTAAAAGATCTGTCTCAAGATCGCGAAACGCCGTCTCCCCATCCGTCTGAAAGATCTCGTTGATGCTTCTCCCCTGCTCCTCTACGATCGCTGCATCCGCATCAATGACCTCCATGCCTGTCACTCTATGAAGTTCCTTTGCAATTGTAGATTTTCCGCTGCCCATATAACCGATCAAAATAATATTATGCTTCATAAATTCCTATTTTTCCTTTATCTGATACAATATTTCTGACGTTCCCGCATCCGTCCGCGACGATCTTATGTTTTTGTGATCCCCATCGCTTCTTTCATCTGCTGCAATACATCTGCCGCCCATTCGTCCGGAATGGAGATATCATTCCAAAGCTCATAGGCATAGATTCCCTGAAATAAAAGCATCCGAAGTCCATTATAGCTTTCTCCCCCGTGTTCCTTCACCAGTTTCATAAATTTTGTTTCATAAGGATTGAAAATAAGATCATAACCGCATGCGATCCTGTCATAAAACACATCCTTCTCAATTGCAGCTTCATCCGTCTTCGGACTCATACCCACGCTTGTCGCCTGGATGGCAAGCCAGTCCTTCTTTTTTTCTCTCCCGGAAGCTTCCGATTGCGCTGTGTGACCTGTCCCGGCTGCATCCCGTGACATTTCATCCATGACTGCCGGATAATCTTCTTCATAAGAGGCAGTCCTTACCACGGTTTCCCTGCCGGCATATGCCTTTTGAAAACGCTCAGCCAGCTGCTCCGCCTTTTCCTTTGTGCGGTTTAATATAAGGATCTTCTTTACATTCGCCTCAAATAACATCCCGATCACAGCGTTGGCGACACCGCCCGCGCCGATGACGACAACATTTTTTCCTTCCAATGATACGCCGTCATAGCGCATGGCTCTGTATAATCCCGGCATATCCGTATTGTAGCCTTTATAACCATGTTCCGTGCACACCAAGGTATTGACAGCTCCAAGGATCTCCGCTTTTTCATCTATTTCATAAAGATACTGCATAACTTCTTTTTTATAGGGGACAGTCACATTCAGCCCTTTCGCGCCAAGCGCATACGCGCCCTCTACCGCTGCCTTTAACCGTTCCTGCTCCACACGAAAAGCAAGATACGCATAATTGTCGTTATTCTTTTCGGCAAGCGCGGCATGCAGTACGGGGGAAACGGAATGTTCCACCGGATTGCCTAACAAGCCAAGTAATCCTGTTGTTCCATTGATTTTTATTCCACTCATGATTTTTCCGCCATTTAAACAATATTTACTTTTATTTTAAAATCTTTA
>DLOQ01000160.1:4717-22206 GCA_002479655.1 Lachnospiraceae bacterium UBA7480 | reverse complement strand
TTTATTTAATATTTATTTAATTTTTCATTTTGTTAATCCTTTTCCGGTAAAAATAAATCACGATTTTTTCCAAATAACGTTTCAAAACGATCTGTATCTCTTCCTTGGGATGGATCGGCTTCACCAGAATCGTCCTGATCCCTGTCCGATTGGCGCCCCAGATATCCGTGAATATCTGATCCCCCACAAAAAGCGTATCCGACAGGTCTGTCCCCATATGCTCCATGGCATCCAGATACCCTTTTCTTCCGGGCTTTCCCGCTTTATAAATATAATCCGTCCCCACCTTATCCGCAAACATTTTCACTCTTGGCTCTTTATTGTTGGAAAGCACGATCGTCTTCCATCCCGTCTTATGCAGCTCCTGAAATAACGCATCGCTTCTTTCATCCGAAGGAGCGCCATGCGGCACCAGCGTATTGTCAATATCAAAGATCACGCCGCGATAACCCTCTGAATAAAGCTTCTTAAAATCGATCTGATAAGTGGAATCCAGATATTCTCCCGGATAGAGTTTTCCCAGCATGCACTCATTTTCCTTCCCTAAACCAAATAACTTTTTTGCGGTTTAACTACCGAAAAGCTTCCCCAGATCAGCGCTGGCCAGCAGAAGCTTTGTATAATCCTCCTTTGGATACCGGTACATCACTTCCGGCTCTCCCTGCTCTATGATCTTCNNCATTGTCCGCAAATCATGAGAAATAAATAAAATAGAAATGTTATTTTTTTTCTGGATATCTTTTAGAAGTTCAAGGATCTGCGCCTGTATCGTCACATCCAACGCAGATACCGGTTCATCCGCAATCAAAAGCTTGGGATTCTGCATCAGCGCAAGACCGATGCATACCCTCTGGCGCATCCCGCCGGACAGTTCAGAAGGTTTTTTATCCAATACAGACGGTTCTAATCCCACCTGCTCCACCATATCCATTACTTTTTTTAACCTCGTTTCCGCATCATCCTTTGTATTGAGTTTCAGCGGTTCCTGCAATATCCACAAAATCGTCTTTGCAGGGTTTAGGGAGCTGTACGGATCTTGGAACACCATCTGTACCTTATCCGCCTTACAATCGATCGAGCCGCTCTTTTTTTCCACAAGACGCAGGACGGCTCTTGCAATGGTCGTCTTTCCGCAGCCGCTCTCTCCGGCAAGTCCTAATATCTCCCCTTCCTTCATCTGAAAGGTCACACCGTCCAAGACCTTCTTTTCCTGTTTCCTGTCAAAGGACAATCTCTTTGCCGGATAAGACACTACAAGGTCTTGAACTGATAAAATATATGCATTTGATTCATTTTCCTGCGACATAACAATACTCTCCATCATATACCATCCTTAACTTACCGGTATCCTTGGGATCGCGGCGATCAGGCGTTTTGTATAATCTTCCTGCGGCGTTTCAAATATGGCATCACATTCCCCGTCTTCCACGATGCGCCCGTCTTTCATCACGATCACACGGTGACAAAGCTGCCGCACCAGACTAAGATCATGGGAAATAAACATGATCGCCGTATGGCTCTTCCTATTGATCTTCTTTAAAAGCTGTATGATCTGCGCCTGAACAGTCACGTCTAATGCCGTCGTCGGTTCATCCGCGATCAAAAGTCTTGGACCTGACACCATCGCCGCCGCGATCATAACACGCTGACGCATCCCGCCCGAAAGCTCATGCGGATAGCTGTCATATACCCGTTCCACATCCTCCAGTTCCACTTTTTCCAGCCATTCCAGAGCCGCACGCTTCTGCTCCTCCTTTGACATCTCAAAATGGATGCGGAGCGCCTCCTCCACCTGCTTTCCGATCCTCATCGTCGGATTTAACGCCGTCATCGGTTCCTGAAAGATCATGCTGATCTCATTGCCCTGCAGCTTTCTCAGATCAGAACGCCGCATCGAAAGCAGCTCCTCCCCATCAAACAGGATCCTGCCCGTTTTTTTCATATCTTTACGGGACAATAATCCGGCAACCGCCAGCGCCGTCATGGATTTGCCGGAACCGGACTCTCCCACGATACCAAGGATCTCCCCTTCCTCCAAAGAAAAAGAAACATCCTCCACCACGCGCTCCGGAAGCAGATGATCATAAAATTCAATTGTAAGCTGCTCTATGGTCAAAAGCATCCTGTTTTTCTCCATTCCTTCAAAATATAACCGCTTCAGTTATTCAACCCCTCAGACATCATCGAAAATCCCAGCACCATCAGTACGATCATCAGTCCCGGAAATACCGCATACCAGGGAATCGTAAATAAAAATGACTGTGCCTCGGAAAGCATCCTGCCAAGCGACGCGTCAGGCGGCTGAATACCGATACCCAAGTAACTCAGACCGGCCTCCGCCAAAACCGCGTTATTAAATCCGATGATGATCGAGGATAACAGGATCGGAAAAATATTGGGCAGAATATGTATAAAAATGATCCTAAAATGAGACGCCCCCAGCAGTCTTGCACTGGTCACATAATCCAACANNCCCTTTCTGTTTCATATATTCCGATCTGACGATCCTCGCAAAGCTGGGAATAAACGCGATCCCCAGCGCCAATGTGACATTGACCGTCCCCATCCCCAGAAGGCTTACCATAACAAGCGCCAAAAGGATACTGGGAAACGAAAATAACGCGTCATTCACCCGCATCAGCACTTCGTCCAGAAAACCACCAAAATATCCCGTCAACGCACCCAAAACCAATCCAAAGAAAGTACCGATACCGACCGTTGCCGTGGAAATAAAAAAGGTATTTCTGATGCCCTCCATCACACGGCTGAAGATATCACGCCCGAAATTATCACACCCCATCCAGTGCTGCCAGGAAATACCGCTGTTCTTTGCCGCCAGATTCATAGCGTCCGGATCATACGGCGTATAGAAACACCCGATCAATGCCAGAAGCGCAAGAACTGCCGTTATGCCTGCGCCAATCATAAAATATGCGTTATGATATCTGCTTTTCATGCGCTCCCTCCCTTCATAAAAATCCCCCTATTATTCGGCAATTCTCGCATCTAATATGCGGTACAAAATATCCACCAGAAAATTAGTCACCAATACCAGTACCGCGATCAGTATGATGATCGCTTCCACCACCGGAAAATCACGATTCGAGATGGAAGTCAGCAGGATCCGCCCCAGCCCCGGTATATTAAATACCTGCTCTACTACAATACTGCCCGCGATCATATCCGTAAATGCCATCCCCCAAAAAGTTACGACAGGAAGCATCGCATTTTTGAGCACATGACGGTAAAGCACTTGCGTTGTGCTGTTTCCCCTGCTGTATGCCGTTCTGACATAATCCTTTTTTGCCTCCGTCAGGATGGAGCTTCGGATCAATTTGACCGCCATAGCGCACTTTGGTATCGCGATCGCAATGGACGGCATGATCAGATATCCCAAAAATGCCCAAAAATCCTTGGTATAAGAGATATAACCGCCCGGACGGAACCATTTGAGCACCAGCCCGAACACATAGGTAAATATGATTCCCAGGAAAAATGCCGGAATCGACATCATCACCTGATTGACCGCATAACCGGCCTTATCAAATTTGCTGCCGGTATATTTCGCCAGCAGGACGCCAAGCGGCACTGAGAATACCATCGTAAGCAGCAGCGCAATCACAGACATCGTCATCGTGATCGGCAGCTTTTCCACGATCATGGACGATACGGGGATATGATAGCTGTAAGATTCTCCGAGATCACCGCGAAGAAAGCTCCCTACCCACTCGCCATATCGTACCAGAAACGGACGGTTCAGCCCCATCTGCTCCCGAAGCTGCTCCACACTCTCCTGCGTTGCATTCGTTCCCAATAGGGAAGTCGCCGGATCTCCGGGAATAATGGCAAATGCGGCAAATACAAAAAAGGATACCACCAGAAGTGTGGCGCACATTGACAGGAACTTTTTTATATAATACACAGCCATGTTCTTATGCCCCTTTCTCCTCTGATGATATCCCATATCTTTGGCATCAAATATCCTTTACGCCAAAATCATTATTTATAATACAATTTTGCAAAATCCTGCACATAGATCGGATAAAATTCGTATCCACCGATCTTTTCATTGATCGCCACAAAGGACGGCAGATCCTGTATATAAACATTAGCCGCTTCCGTAGACAAAATGCTGAAACACTCTTTATAATATTCCGTCTGCTTAGCGTCATCCACCGTAGCGATAGCATTGGCAAATGCTGCATCATAGTCGGCGGAACTAAAATTGATAAAGTTTTTGCCGTTATCCGAAACAAAACGCTGCAGCAGCGCCCTTGCCGTCAGCTCGCTCGCATCCACGCCGACAACAGTCGCCTCAAAATTGCGTCCCACATAAACATCAGATAACCATGTATCCCACTCTACCAGATTGATCTTAGCATCCACGCCGATCTCCTTGAGCTGTTCTACCAGCACCTGTGCGGTGGAAACATGCGGCGCGTAATTGGAAGGCACTGTAATAGAGAAAGAAAATCCATCCGGATATCCTGCGTCAGCCAACAGCGTTCTTGCCTTTTCCAGATCCTGATCATAGGTATGATTTAGGCTTTCCTCATAATATTTACCAAATGCCGGGAACACACTGCTTCCAAGCTCCGTCCCCTTGCCGTCAGAAACATAATCCATGATCTCCTGCGGATCGATCGCATAGCAGAGCGCCTGACGCACCCTGACGTCATCAAATGGCTCCACGGCGTTGTTCAGATACATCGCCTGTACCAGATTCATCGTACCCTCCAGGATCTCAAACTGGCTTCCCTCCAGCTCCTTCACCTGAGAATCCGTAATACGGCAGTACATATCGATGGAACCGCCCAACAGCTCCATCGTGATGGCATCCGGATTGGCACAGATCTTCAGCGTGACATTACAGATATGCGCCGGCTCACCCCAGTAGCCGTCATAGGCTTCCAGTATAATGGACTCCTGCGGCGTCCTGCTGACAAAACGGTACGGACCGGTTCCGATCACGACATTGTTCGGATCCGTATTAGACGCAGGCAGGATCGCCGTAGTCATGGATGCCAGAAACTCCGTATCCGGTTCCGTTAATGTGATGACGACCGTCCTCTCATCCGTCTTCTCAACGCTGGCAATATTAGAAAATGCCGCCACCAGCGGTTCCCCTGCTGAAGTGTCGGCACAGCGTTCAATCGAATAAATCACATCCTCTGCCGTCACCGCACTTCCGTCATGAAAGGTTACCCCATCCCTCAATGTAAAGGTATAAACCTTTCCGTCTTCGCTTATGACATAATCTTCGGCTAAGGCAGCATTCAGATTACCCTCGGAATCGTATTTCACAAGTCCCTCATAGATATTGAACAGGATCTCATCTGTTCCTGCCGCGTTCACGATGTGCGGGTCAAGACCGTCTTCCAGATCCTGTGGAATACCAATGGTAATCGAATCCAAAGAAGTGCCTCCAGCCTTATCGCCTGCGCATCCGCCCAGTGCAATAGTCGTCGTCATAAGCATGCCTGCCAAAAGCAGACCAACCAGTCTCTTTCCTGCTTTCATGCTTTTCCCTCCTTTGAAAATATTTAATTGTCGTGCATATTGTATTACGAATTCTGTATAATTGCAACATATTTTTTCAAACAAGCACAGATTCAACATAATTACCGATTCTGGCAATTACAGATCCGCTGCTTGTTTACCAGTTTTCATATGCCGCTTCCGTCAGGGTGATCCCATTAGCGCCCAGCGGAACCTCATGATCCAGTCCGACGAATTTACCGTTCTGCTGCCACAATACTTCCTTGACAAAGGCATACTTTTCTTCATCCCATGTCGTAAAATCATCCAGCACCAGCCCGCCGGTGTCACCGGAATTGGCATTAAAGCACCAGAAGGTATAATGCAGATGATATTTCCCGATCAGCGTCCTAAGATGCGTCATCCAGGTCAGATTCGGCTCGCGCATAAATCCGCCCCACTCCCCGATCAAAAGAGGCGCCGTGCCGTCCTCATAGATATAGAACCAGTTATCACGCCAGCAATCCTCCATCAGGGAATCATAATCATACCCGTCATAAAACCATGGCTGCTGAAAGACCGTAGGACCGTAATCATGCGGGGAATAGACCAGCTTATTGTTAAATTCCCCCAGATCGACCGGGTAATCCTTAACGCCGCGCAGATTGCCGCCCCACCAGCAGAAATAATAATCATCCTCATTCGTAGAATGATAATCGCCATTAGCCGCAAGATCCATCGGATAGATCTCCAGTCCTTCTACTAAGATCAACACATTCGAATTGACTGCCAAGATCTGCGCCGCCGTCTTTTCCGCAACATATTTCCAGTTATTCGGATCGGTCGAATCATTCCAGATCGCCTTATTTTGTTCATACGGCTTGCCGTGCGGTTCATTCTCCAGATCAAACGCAACGATCGTATCATTATCTTTATACCGGTCCGCCACCCATACCCATGCTTCAATAAAATCCGCCTCATCGATCTCGCCGTCTACCCAAAGGTTGACCGTATGACCGGAAGCATTGGTCATAGCGCAGTGGGTATCCAGCAGTACCTTGATACCGTTCTGTTCACACAGATCCAGAACATAATCAAAGATCTCCAGCGAATTCATCCCAACCAGATAATCATTGGTCGCCTGATTAAAATTCGCCGTAGGATACTCCCCGTTCTTCCACTGCAATAACAGCTGCGTGGAAATAGGGATCCTTAAAATATTAAATCCGTGATCGGCAATCGCCTTAATAGAACTGTTAAGATCACAGGTCCAGAGTCCGTCAAAACAATTCGTGCCGGTATTATAGCCAAACCAGTTGATGCCGGTCAGCCAGACCGGTTTCCCATTGGCATCCACGATCCGGTTGCCCTCCACAAAAAGCCAGTCTCCTTCCGTTGACTGGGAAGCATTGCTGGTAAATACCACCGGAGCGCCCTCCGAAGCATCTTTTTCGGAGGCATCTGCCCCGTCTGCCGTCTGATCTTCCACTGCACCGGTATCCTGTCCATCTTCTTTCATACTCTGCGCCGTACCATCCTGCGCCGAATCACCGGTGGAAGCCATATTTTCTCCACCTTCCGTCACAGCAGGCTGCCCCGCCNNCATCTGTAGGCTGATCCTCTCCTTTGCCCGTCCGTGCCAGAAACACCGCGAACACCGTAAGGAAAATGACGCCCAGCACGCCACATATGATAAAAATCACTTTTTCTATTTTCGACTGCTCCATCCGCTTATCCCCAATTTTTTTATAAGTACAGAATAGGATATATTTTTCCATAAATAAAGAAGAACTGAATTACAAAATCCAGAAAATTATGGATATTTTTAAAAAATATAGTATAATAAAGCCAGAAAGGAAGATTCTTATGAAAAAAAATAAATTAATAACTGTTATATTAATATTTTCCGTTGCTGCCCTTTTGATCGCCGGACTAGCCTATATGCAGGACAGCCTTGCGGCATCGGGCAATGCCGTTGTATCTGCCTCTACCGCATCAACCTCGTCAGACACGGACGGCATCTCCCAAAATACGGCAGCTGACGTGGTTATCTCTTTATCTGCAAATGTTTCGGAAGATTCCGTTCCTTCGGAACCCGTGTTTGAGGAATATGACATCCATCTTATGATGGTCGGCGACAATCTGCTGCATATGGGAGTTGTCCAGACCGGCAGACAAAATGACGGTACTTATGACTATACCTGTCTTTATGAGGGCATCAGCGATTTCATTGATGCGGCGGATATCAGTATGATCAATCAGGAAACGATCCTTGGCGGCAATGAACTTGGATTCTCCGGCTATCCTAACTTTAACTCCCCGACAGAAGTCGGAGATACGCTTGCAAAAGTCGGATTTGACGTCGTCCTGCACGCCTCCAATCATGCCGCTGATCAAGGCGGCAGCGGTCTTTTAAATTGCGTGGAATTTTGGGAGACAAAGCATCCCGAAATTCTTATGGTCGGCATCAATGGATTTCCCCCTGAGACATCCGATGTATCTGCAGAATCCACGGCTACACCAGAACCGGAATACGACTACACCGTTTCCACCAACGCAAATGTTCCTGAAGATGATCTCACTATTTCCGCCAATGCCAACGATCTGACAGATACCATCCCGATCATTGAAGTACAGGGCGTTACATTTGCCATCCTAAACTATACATATGGGCCGAATATGGGTTCCATCCCGTCAGATATCGTCGGCCACCTGAATATCCTTTGCGCATGGAATGAATCCAACAGATATATCGATTATACAAAGCTGAATCCGCAGGTGTTGGAAGATATCCGGCTGGCGGACGAGCTTGCGGATATCGTCATCGTATGCCCGCACTGGGGTACGGAATATACCACCAAGCCTTCCACCTATCAGGAAACCTTCGCCATGCAGATGACGGAAGCGGGAGCCGACCTGATCATGGGCACACATCCGCATGTCATACAGCCCGTGGAATGGATCACCGCCGACAACGGCAACCGCGCGCTCTGCTATTATTCCCTTGGCAATTACGTCTCCACGCAGAAGCAGTGCCTCTGTATGCTGGAAGCCATGGCATGGGTAACTTTCCATGTGACGGAGGACAGTATTGAGATCGATATGGAGCAAACCGGGGCGATCCCCTTAGTCTGTCATTATACAAGCAATCCTGTCCGCGTGGAAAATGTCTATCTTTTGGAAGATTATACAGCGGAACAGGCCGCCGCGCATGGCATCCGTTCCTACGGCGGAGTTGTGCTGTATCTGGAAGATCTGCAGAACTGGAGCAATGAAGTGCTGAGTGAAAATGCGATCCCTGCTGAAACAGCGCTTGGAGACCATTAGGTAATTGCGAAACTCTTAACAGTAGAAATATTATTGTCAGTGATGCACGATAGGAAAAAATTTGAGCAAAGTTTCGCAATTCCTACTTGGAAACCATGATTAAAATTACGGGACTAAAAAAAGGATGTTATCGAAACGTCCTTTTTTTAATCAATCACATTTTTAATTCCAATAATATTGCCATACGTCGCATCCCCTATGATAACGCCCTTGCGCGAATTGGCTTCATGAATGATCTGCCCGTCGCCGATATACAAAGCAACGTGCGTACAGCTCGCGCCGCCGTTCGAGGAATAACAGATGATGTCTCCCGGCTGTATCTCACTGTAACTGATACTCCTGCCTGCCGACGAATACTGCCCTGCCGGTGTCCTGCTCAGAGAATAGCCATATTCTTTATAGAGCAGACTGGTAAATCCGGAACAATCCGTTCCTCCTGCCAGACTGGAGCCGCCATGCACATATCTGTTTCCAAGGAACTGCATGGCATATTCCACAATAGACCTTCTAAGCTCTTCATTAGAAGTATATGTTACATCCGGCGGTGTCAGGTCAGTCAATATCTCCGGTCTGTCCTGCTGAGACTCTCTCTCTCGTTCCTGCTGCGCTCTCTGCGCTTCCAGTTCCGCCTGTTCCTCCGCGATCGACTTGGCATAAACAAATTCCTCATCGATCGTCACGTACTCAGCCGCAACATATCCCTGTCTGCCTTCAGCATACTGCACTTTGAGCCATTCGCCGAGATCCTCCAGCAAAAGCGCCTTTTCTCCGCGCGTCAGATAGCCGATGCGTTCTGACGCAATATCGGGCTGCCCTCGCACATTCAGACGGTCAACAGCTACTACGGCATAACGCGTAACATAATTCTGCGCCGCCTGTGCCGCCTCATCTCCATAGATAAAAAATTCCGCTTTAATATATCCTTCAACACTGCCGGAAATAATCTTAAACCAATCATTTTCCTCTCCGGCAACGTCCTGAATCTCCGCTACTGCACCGTCATAGATCTTACCGACGATCGCGCTTTCCGTATTCGGCTCCTCTCTGACGTTCACATAATTGCTTACCTGTGCGATTGCAAGATTGGCATATTCACTTTCTTCCTCATCCTGCTCCTCTTGTTCCGATGCATTCCGCATTGCCTCGTCAGGATCCGCCAAAGCCTGCTGCAGCATANNCATCCGCCTCGGTCATCTGATTGCCGGAAACCGTCAGCCGTATCACCTCTAGCGGCGCACCATCTTCTGAAACCGCGCCCGGTCCTGCTGCCATAGCTGCTTCCGCTCCGGTAGCCGCCGCACTGTACGCCACAACGCACACAAGAATCAGCATCGCAGCCACTGACAATATATTGATCAATTTATACAACATATGATCCTGTTTTCTGATCCAGTCAATTTCCTCCGGCCAGTCTCTTTTCTTCATCCTTATCCTCCATGCCGCACCTATTTATCACGCAGCTAATGGTATTGGTATATTTATTACGAAATTGTTACAACTTTGTGACGATGAGGCTATTATATCACAATTTTGTAACATGTCAACCATTTTTTTACATTTTTGTAATACTGACAAAAATAAAATTTTTATGTGCCATCAGTTCTCCATGCTTTACATTTCACTTGAAAGATGTCATAATAGACATATCGTTTTAGCGCATTAAAGCGATAAATTTACTATGCCGGCACATGATCGCACAAAAACATTAATTAGCTAAAACAGAAAAGCTTCTATATATTATAGAAAGAACTTCTTTGACGCAATGATATATTTAATACGGAAAAAGAAAAATACAATATAGAAAAGAAACGGAGAAAACGACATGCCAATTACAGAAATTTTAGAAGAAAACTGCCGGAAATTCGGTTCCGATATTGCCTTGGTCGAGATCAATCCCGAGATCAAGGAGAACCGGCGCGTTACCTGGAAAGAATATGAACTGATCGAGCCCAATCCCACGACCCATTACCGCCGTGAGATCACTTGGAATGTATTTAATGAAAAGGCAAACCGGTTCGCCAATATGCTTTTGGACCGGGGTGTCAAAAAGGGAGACAAGGTCGCCATCCTTCTGATGAACTGTCTGGAATGGCTGCCGATCTATTTTGGCATCTTAAAAACCGGCGCGCTAGCCGTACCGTTAAATTTCCGGTATGCGTCTGACGAGATCGAATACTGCCTGAACCTCTCCGAGTCGGACATCCTTGTGTTCGGTCCGGAATTTATCGGACGGGTGGAAGAGATCGCCGAACGTATCAGCAAAAACCGCCTGCTGTTCTATGTGGGCGACAACTGTCCTACCTTTGCGGAAGACTATGCATCATTAACAGCCAACTGCTCCAGCGTCTCACCGAACATCAAACTGACGGATGACGATGATGCCGCAATTTATTTTTCTTCCGGCACAACGGGCTTTCCAAAAGCGATCCTACATAAACATTTAAGTCTGATGCATTCCTGTAAGGTAGAGCAGAATCATCACGGACAGACAAAGGACGATATCTTTTTATGCATCCCGCCGCTTTACCATACCGGTGCAAAGATGCATTGGTTCGGCAGCTTCCTTGTGGGCGCCAAATCCGTCCTTTTAAAAGGAACAAAGCCTGACATCATATTAAATGCCGTATCGCAGGAGCACTGCACCATCGTCTGGCTGCTTGTCCCCTGGGCGCAGGATATCTTAGACGCCATCGACCGCGGCGAGATCAATATCGACAGACTGGAGCTTTCCCAATGGAGACTGATGCACATCGGTGCGCAGCCGGTTCCTCCCAGTCTTATTAAACGCTGGAAAGAAATCTTTCCGGAACATCAATATGATACCAATTACGGGCTTTCCGAATCCATCGGTCCGGGCGCAGTCCACCTTGGCGTAGAGAACATCCACAAGGTCGGAGCNNCCGGCTACGGCTGGGAAGTCATGATCGCCGATCCCGACGGTAAACCTGTGAAAAAGGGAGACGTCGGCGAGCTTCTTCTGAAAGGGCCGGGCGTTATGACCTGTTACTACAATGATCCCAAAGCTACCGCTGAAACTTTAAAAGACGGCTGGCTTTATACCGGCGATATGGCGATGGAGGATGAGGACGGATTTATCTTTCTGGTTGATCGGAAAAAAGACGTGGTCATCTCCGGCGGCGAGAATATCTACCCGGTACAGATCGAAGATTTTCTCCGCACGAACGACAAGATCAAAGACGTGGCTGTCATCGGACTTCCGGATAAGCGCCTTGGCGAGATCACGGCAGCCATTATAGAGATCAAAGAGGGAATGACTTCTACGGAAGAAGAGATCCAGGAATTCTGCACGAAGCTTCCGCGCTATAAACGACCCCGCAAGATCATCTTTGCCGATGTTCCCAGAAATCCGACGGGCAAGATCGAGAAACCAAAGCTGCGGGAAATCTATGGCGCTGCTCATCTTGTTGCAACACAGAACCAGAGCTGACGGGATGCATCCTTCTCCCGCTGCCAAAAACAACAAGACAGATATATGCAGCTAACGAAAAACGGCTTTTGAAATGTTAGCAATACACCTCAAAAGTCGTTTTTTCTTTGTTAAAATTCTAAAGGAGCAAGGGAAACGCCTGCATCAGAGTTTCCTTAGATAATAGTCTCAATCTTCCGCCAGCACGATGATGTAATCACCTGCAACATAGATCACTTCCTCTTCCTTCTTCGGATTTGTGATCACATCAAAACCGTTGCCATTCTCCTTACGATAACCGACCGCAACCTCACCCTTAAGCGCGGCACTTGCTGATACGGTATAGAAATTTACCNNCGCCGGTCTGAAGTAGATCTCGGAGCCTTCTTCCTGCAGAAGCTCCGCAAAGACATTGGCAAGCTCTCTGTTCTCGCTTATCTGCGTCATGATCAGATTGATGATGTTGCTGCCGATGATAAAATCCTCTTTCCTGATCTGGGAAGCCAGCCGCTGATTGCCGCTCTTCATCAACTCACTTGTAATGGTAAAATCAAGATCCTTTCTGATTGCAATATCCTTCAAAAAGATCAGCTGCAGCAGCGTATCCGCATCCGACTTCTCCGCATTCTCCGTATCGTCATTTAAGATAAGAATCTTCTTTATGTTATCTGTGACAACCTGCTCCAATACTTTCCGGTTCGTCTCTTTTTCCTGAATATGCTTAATCTGTAAGTTTTCAAATTGATCCAATGCAAATGGAAGATCCTCGATACAGACGATAACGATCTCGGAGCCCTTTTTCACAAATTTATCATACTCCTCTAAAATACCCTCCATTTTTTCATTAATGCCAAGCATCAGGATCTTTTCCTGCTCCCGCTTCTGCTTCGTATCGTGTTCAATGATCTGTGCTTTCTTCACCCGATCTACAGGCTCATTGACCTGAAAGGTGCCGTCGTCCTCTTCCAAAAGTATCAGTTTATCCTCTTTTTCAATCACCATATCCATCGGCGGATTTAAATAAGATTTATGATCATGCCAGATGCCAAATACGATCTCTTTGGAAAATCTGTTAAGACTTTCTCCAAAGGTACAGCCTGCCAGCTCCGGCACGCTTTCGTAATAAAGCTCGTCTCCGTCATAATCAAACAGCTCTACCAATACCTGATAGATACCGGCGCAGCGACAGGAATGCGCAATGATCCTCGAGAGCGCCCTGCCTGCGTATATGATCTCCGCCCTGCCTTCTCCCGCGATCATGGCAGCATCGACATTCTCCTCATCATGAACCGTGGCAACCATATAAAGCTCCTCATGGAGAAGCTCATGGCTCTTCATATAATTGTTGGCAGACAGGATGATCTTGATAACAGAAGCGTCATCATATTCATTGATGATAACGCACTTACTTGTTTCCATGGAACACTGCTCATACAGATGCTGATCGCTTAAGGAACCGCTGCGGCAGATGATCCTCGTCGTCCTCATATCAGGGAACTTATCATGGATCATTTTTTCCATATCCTCTTTTTCTTCCGTACCCACGACGACAATGCAGCCATCCTTATGATTGCTGTTTGCTTCGATCAGCTCCGATAACAGCGTGTAGATATTGTCATTAAATCCGAGTATAACCACATGATTCTCTTCTATGATCTTGGAAAATCCTTTTCTCAGCTGATTCAGTCTTTCCTCTATGCCGGCGGAAATAATACCGATCAGGATACTCATTACCAGCACGCCATACAGGGTAAGTACCGACATACCAATCAGATAGGCAATGCTGCTGTCTTCCGGCGCGCCGGAAAGCACTCCCGGATCCAGCGCGTGCATAATAGCATTCCACGTCTGATGCCCGATGCCGGTCTCCTTGCCGAATATAGTGACCAGAGCGCCGACCACTACCGCCACCTNNTCAGCCAGAACAGGATATTGACCAGAGAGACGGTTCCCTTGGACATGATATTATCTATCTTATATTGCAATTTTTCTTTTCGACTGCGCTTCATTGTCTTCTCCTCCGCAGGTATTTTCTTTATTTTATAAAAATTGCGGACAAAAAGCAACAAGACATTTGAGTGGACCTGGCGGGATTTGAACCCGCGTCCGAAATATCCGCCATCGCTCTTCTACTATCATAGTCTGTGGATTAACATTCCCTCTGCCGTTCCGTCATAGACACCGTTACGGTTTCAGTAGCTTCATGGATCTGCTGCATGCGCAAAGCTTAACATGCACGTTTCCTACAAGTCCGATGCCCTGTTCCTGATGTGTAGGTGCATCAGGGAGGACAGCTGCCCTTAGGCAGCGTATGCTAAATTGTCTTCAGCGTTTATTTTTAATTTGTGATTTGACGCATCACCTGCGGATAGCTTCTTCAACTTAAGACACCCCGTCGAAACCTTTCAAGCCCATAGTTGATTACACATACATAACTGATTTTTCCTCTTTCTGATTTCCTCCTTTCCTGTAATTCTCACACAATTCTGTTTGCATATCCCTTGTTGTCATAATGTCATGCGGTTTGAATATCACATTCAGAATATCACATCCGCATCAATACATCAACCGGAAAATAATACTACAGGTTCTTTACCTTAAACTCCCGCTCCACTTCACGCCTCTGGTCTCTTTTGGCAATGGCTTCCCGCTTGTCGTAAAGCTTCTTTCCTTTTACAAGAGCCACCTCCACCTTTGCCCTGCCATTCTTGAAATAGACCTGCAGCGGAACGATCGTATGTCCCGCTTCCTTGCTGCCGCCGGCAAGTTTTGCGATCTCCTGTTTATGAAGCAGGAGCTTCCGCACGCGAAGCGGATCCCTGTTAAATATATTGCCCTTTTCATAGGGACTGATATTCATACCTATAATATATGCTTCGCCGTTCTCAATATTGATATACGCTTCCTTTATACTGCATTTGCCTTCCCGAAGCGACTTTACTTCCGTGCCCACCAGCGCGATCCCGGCTTCATATGCTTCCACGATAAAATAATCGTGAAATGCTTTTTTATTGTTAGCGATCAATTTTTGACCTTCTTTTTTTCCAGACATGATTCCCCACCTATTTCCATTTTTCTCACTGCGCCAGCACAAAATCGACCGTCTTTAATATAGTATCGACCTGATCCACCTGAATCATAACCGTCTCGCCAAGACAATATTTCTTTCCCGTTGACTGTCCGACCAGTTCATAATGCGCGGCGTCATAGATAAAATAATCTCCTTNNGTCACGCATGGGAATCATACCTTCGCACTTGTTTTCGTTCAGTTCCACATAAAGTCCCCAGCCCGTCACTCCGGAGATCACGCCCTCAAAGCATTGTCCGATCTTATCCTCCATATACTCTGCTTTCTTGAGTTTCTCCGTCTCACGTTCCGCCTCGTCCGCCCGCCGTTCCAACTTGGAACACTGCTGCGCCACGCCATCCAGAATCGCTTCATAATGCGCTATTTTCTTATCGTTCAGCCTTCCGCGAATCTCATCCTTTAAGATCCTGTGGATCTGCAGATCCGGATATCTCCTGATCGGCGAGGTGAAATGGCAGTATTCCTTACAAGCCAGTCCGAAATGCCCCAGACATTCCGTAGCATATTTTGCCTGTTTCATACTGCGCAGGGTAAGTCTCGTGATCAGATCTTCCTCCGGTCTTCCCTCCAGTCCGGCAAGAAGCTTCTGAATCTCTTTGGGATGGATCTCGCCTTTCGCCCCCTTCAGATGATATCCGAAATTTTGCAGCATCGCCGCAAGTCCCTCTATCTTATCCGCATCCGGCACTTCATGTACCCGATACAGAAATGGCAGCTCCTGCCAGAAGATATGCGCCGCCACTGTCTCATTGGCGATCAGCATAAAATCTTCAATCAGCTTCGTTGCCACATTGGCTTCATAAGGCTTGATCTCCACCGGTTTTCCGTAATCATCCAAAATGATCTTCGCCTCCGGCAGATCAAAATCAATCGAACCGCGCTGCTTCCTCCTGCTGCGCAGGATCCCGGAAAGCTCATGCATCCGCTCAAACATCGGAACAAGTTCCTGATATTCCTGCCGGTACTCCGATGCTTCCTCCTCCAGAATCTCCCGAACTACGGTATAACTCATGCGACGGTTCACATGGATCACGGATTCCACGATCTGATGGTCCATCACCTCGCCGCTCCTGCTGATGCGCATGATACAACTCATCGCCAGACGGTCTTCCCCTGCATTTAAGGAACAGATCCCGTTAGACAACCGGTGCGGCAGCATAGGAATCACACGATCTACAAGATACACGCTGGTCCCGCGTGCCAGCGCCTCTTTATCCAATGCGGAATCCTCCTGCACATAATTGCTGACATCCGCAATATGGACTCCAAGCACATATACATCTCCTTCCATCGTAAGGCTGACCGCATCATCCAGATCCTTTGCATCCTCTCCGTCGATCGTCACCATCTGCCATTCTCGCAGATCCACCCTGTCTTCCCGATCAGCCTCAGAGATCTCCATCGGCACCCGTTCTGCCTGACGCATCACCTTCTCCGGAAATTCCACAGGCAGTTCATATCCTCTTACAATGGAAAGGATATCCACGCCGGGATCGTTGATATGTCCTATGATCTCAACGATCTTGCCCTCCGGTTTCCTCCCTTTCTTTCCGTACTCCGTGATCTCCACTACTACCTTATGACCATCCATCGCGCCTTTCGCACATTCTATAGGGATAAAAATATCCTCCGCGATCTTCTGATTATCCGGTATGACGAATCCGTAATTCCTGCCTGCCTGATAGATGCCGACGATCTGATGAAATCCCCGCTCTATGATACGGACGATCTGACCTTCCTGCCTTTGTTTTCCCTTTTCATGCGTTTTTTTCAAAAGCTCGATCTCGACCTTGTCCTGATGCATGGCGCCATTGATCTTATCTTCCGGGATAAAAATATCTTCCAGCGTCGGATTCTCAGTCTTCCCGTCCAACTCCACAAACCCGAATCCGCGGCTGTTCCCGATAAAAGTACCGGTCAGCATCATCCTGCTGCCCTTGGTATATTTCCCCCGCTTACTGATCTGGATCTTGTTCTCCGCTAAAAGCTCATCCAGCACGATCTTTAGATTATCCCGTTCCTCCTGCTTCACCTGTAAAAACATGGCAAGCTCTTTTTCCTTCATCGGAACATAAAGGGGATCTTCCATCAGTTCACATATCAATTTTTTTCTTTTTTTCAATTCCTTCTGTTCCATCGCTTCCACCATAATCGAGTAGGGGAATGAC
>DLOQ01000160.1:3403-4702 GCA_002479655.1 Lachnospiraceae bacterium UBA7480 | reverse complement strand
ATATGCGGGCCTGTGCAAATAAAATGGCTCCCTTGCAGGAGCCATAAACTTTCCAAGAAAATCTACTTCATCAGAAACGTGTAAGATTCAGCACCGCCGCCAGAACCATAAAGATAATGGTAAGCCATGTCGTGATCTGTACCATCTTTCCCTCCATAGACCGGCTCTTATTCTTGCCCCAGTACGTTTCCGCCATGCCGCTGATCGCGCCAAGTCCGGCTGATTTTCCTTCCTGCATCAATACCAAAACTGCCAGTGCAATACTGACTATGATAAAAATAACCGTCAATACTGTTCTCATCGTGATATCCTTACCTTTCTTCCTGTCCTTGTGCTCCTCAGCAGAAAACGGACAGTCATCCAAATAACAACAATGCTTAGTTTACCACATCCCATCAGGAATAGCAACACTTTTCTGATGATAATTTTCTCTAATATTTTCTAATATTTCCTATACTGCCAAAACACATCCATTTATCAGGGCTCCATTTTATCCAGCCTTTCCAATAATCTTCGGTAAAAATCAAGTTTTTCCTGATCGGTCACACGTTTTCCCGACTCATAATATTCTATACTCAGATGCCCCGCAGACGAAAATCCTTTTTTTGAAACCGTCGCCGCAAGATTTCTTACCGTACCATCGCTTCCGTCTATCACGGCACAGTCCCTTCCAAAGATCTCCCGTATCAGCTCTTTGAAATGATTAAAATGCGTACAGCCAAGCACAACACATTCATATTCCTCAGGATGCAGTCCGTCCAATTCCTCATGAAGATACCGCCTTACCGCATCACTTTCAAATTCTCCCGCCTGCGCAAATTCCACAAGCTTCGGCAATGCCTTAAGATCCACCAGATGATGTTCATCCACCTGATCCACCAGCCTGTGAAGCTTTTCCTCCCGTATGGTAAGCGGGGTAGCAATGACCAGGATACGGCTGCCCCTTCCATGTTCCACTGCCGGCTTTACGGCAGGTTCAATGCCTAAGATCGGAAGATNNCGCTGGTCGCCGTATTACAGGCGATCACGACAATATCGCAGCCCTTCCCGACCAAAAAATCCAATGCCGCTTCGGAATAACTGATGATATCCGCCTTATCCTTGGTTCCATACGGCGCATGTTCCGTATCCGCATAAAATATGTATTCTTCCTCCGGAAGACTCTTGACCGCCCGGTGCAGCACGGTCAACCCGCCGATACCGGAATCAAATATCGCTATCCTCATACCAATTTTATGCCGTCTTTGCCGACAGCTTCTCCTATTTTCTTAATGACTCTATTAGGTGATTGCGAAACTC
>DLOQ01000160.1:0-3284 GCA_002479655.1 Lachnospiraceae bacterium UBA7480 | reverse complement strand
TGCGAAAGAACCCGATTAGAGTTTCGCAAACGCCTATAATGACTCTATAGTCGTTTACGAAGCAATCGCTTTTTAAGTTTTTGTTCCACAATTCTATCTATGAGGTTTGCATAACTCTTTCGCAATTATCTATTAAAGACACTTTACTGTTACATCCCGACCCTTCGGTACAGTTCTTTCAGTTCTTCACCGACGATCTGTCTGGATTCTCCCGGCCGCAGTCCTTCCAGACGCACATTGATGATACGGATACGCTTGATCGATTTCACCGTATAGCCGACAGCCTGCCACATCCGCCTGATCTGCCGGTTCATCCCCTCAGACAGGATCATCTTTACCTGATACCGTCCTGTCTTTTCGATGATGCACGGCTTCGTCCTTCTTTTCAGGTCGATGATATAGATCCCCTTCGCAAGCCTCGCCATGACTTCCTTCGTCACTTCCTTATCCAGACGGACCTGATATTCCTTCTCATGTCCATGCGCCCCCTTCATGGCAGCCTGAATAAAATCGCCGTCATTGGAAAGTAAAAGCAGCCCTTCCGAATCCTTATCCAGCCTTCCCGCATAGGTCAACCGTTCCGGATAGTCAATATAATCCATAATCGTCTCTTCGGCATGTTCGTCATGTTCCGTAACCACGACACCCAGCGGTTTATAAAAAGCAAATACCACCTTTCTTCCCGAAGGTCTGACTGCCCTGTCATCCACCATAACTTTTTCCGTTCCCATGACCCTGCTGCCAAGCGTAGCGAGCTTACCGTCTATCGTAACCTTTCCTTCCTCGATCAGTTTATCCGCTTCCCTCCGCGAACAGACACCGCACATGGCAAGATATTTATTTATTCTGATATCATTTTCCAATTCTTTTCTCCATCATAAATAAAAGTGCTTCTTCGCGAAGCAGCCTTTGCTGCGAACAAAATTGTCGATTGAAAAATAAGCTGTCAAGCTTATTTTCAATCTAATCCTATTTTTTTATAAGACACTCTTTTGGGTCAGGGACGCATATTCCGGAAAGCAGTCAAATGTCGCAAAGTAATCCTGCGGCGTTTCCGCCCGTCTGATGAGCTGCACGCCACCATCCTCTTTCAACAGCAGCTCTGCTGATCGAAGCTTTCCGTTATAATTATATCCCATCGAATAGCCATGTGCTCCCGTATCGTGGATCGCCAGATAATCTCCGATACAAATCTCAGGCAGCATCCTGTCGATCGCAAATTTATCATTGTTCTCGCATAAAGAACCTGTAACATCATACTTGTGATCGCACGGCTCATCTTCCTTTCCCAGCACCGTAATGTGATGATAAGCTCCATACATCGCCGGACGCATCAGGTTGACCGCACAGGCATCGCAGCCAATATATTCCTTATGAGTATGCTTCTCATGGATCACCTGCGTGATCAGATGCCCGTAAGGTCCCATCATAAACCGTCCCAGCTCCGTATAAATCGTCACATCACCCATTCCCGCCGGAACTAAGATCTCATCATACACTTTCTTAACGCTTGCACCGATCAATCTGATGTCATTCGGTTCCNNTCCCGCCGGACAGATTAATAAAATCAATAGATACACCCGTTTCCTTTTTTATGCGCACTGCCGTCTCAAACAGCTGTTTTGCAAGCGTCGGATAATATTCATTGGTAACCGTATTGCTTGCCAGAAAAGCATGCATGCCGAATATCTCCACACCCTTCTCTTTTAATACACGGTAGCCTTCAATCAGCTGCTCCGTGGTCAGTCCGTATTTCGCGTCTCCGGGGTTGTCCATGATACCGTTGCTGATCTTGAATACACCTCCCGGNNCCCCGGATTATAACGCAGGCTCAATTTCTTCGGCAGCGCCCCCAGCGTTTCCTCCAAAAAGGCAATATGCGTAAAATCATCCAGATTGATTGTCGCCCCAAGCCGGTCTGCCAGGACAAATTCTTTTCTCGGCGTGTCATTGGAGGAAAACATAATGCTGTCTCCCGTAATCCCCATCGCCTCGCTCAGCATCAGCTCAGTTTCGGAAGAACAGTCACAGCCGCATCCATACTCATTCAATATCTTGATCAAAAATGGATTCGGTGTCGCCTTTACCGCAAAATATTCCCGGTATCCCGGATTCCACGCAAACGCCTCCCGTAATGCCTTCACATTCTCACGGATACCCTTCTCATCATAAATATGAAATGGCGTGGGATATGTTTTTACGATTTCCTCAATCTGCTGTTTTGATATAAATGGTATTTTTCTCATAATCTTCATCTCCGGGATATATTATCGTATCAAAAATCATCTCAAGCTCTTTTCTGGGATTCTCCCCCAGTTTCTGTGCATCCTCCACAGGCAGAAAGCCGCCTGCCATAAAGGAATGACCGCCGCCGTTACCGCTCATGCCGCGTTGCTGTAAAGCACTTCTTACAATCTGCCCTGCATCCAGATCTTCCCGTTCCGAACGGACGGAGAATTTATACCCCTCCTCCCGAACCGCATAGACCACGCTGAATGTTACCTGCTCCAATGCCAGAATAAAATCAGAAATAATTGCGATCAGACCATTCGGACAGTCAAACGGAATACATGCATATCCGATATCCCTGTATAGTGAAATATTATTTATCGCCGCACCATACGCCCTCAGATCCTTAAAATCAATCTGGTTGACCTGCATCTGCGCCAGGAACTCATGATCCGCATATTTAAACAACAGATAATACATCTTTACATCCAGTTCCGTAACGCCGCGTGTAAAATCAAGAGTGTCCATCTTAATGCCATACAGCAGCAGTGTAGCGATCATCGGCTTAAACTCTATCCCCGCCTCTATAAAATAGTCCGCAATGATACTTGAACAAGCGCCCACCATTCGGACATCCTTATATTTATATTCATCACATTTCACAACCGTGGGATGATGATCAATACACGCCACTTCTTCCCCTGTCAGATCCGTACAGTTCTCATTATATTTCTGTGCATCGACGATCACGATATAATCCTCATCGCAAAGTTCAAGATCCCCTGCGTAATAAATCTCCATCTTCGCATAATCAATCAGTCTGAGATCCGAAAACTTTGAGATCACGCCATCATAGATCAACTTACTCTCTATCCCCTTTGCCTTCAATAAATATTGCAGCCCATACGCCGACGTCATCGCATCCGGATCAGGACAGTTATGCGTCTGGATAAACACACGGTGTCCTCTTAGGATATCCACCAGTTGTTCAAATTTTACACCCATAGCATCCTCCTTCTTTTATCTTAATCTTAATTAGGCGTTTGCGAAACGCC
>DLOQ01000046.1:1721-9347 GCA_002479655.1 Lachnospiraceae bacterium UBA7480 | reverse complement strand
ATTGTCAATGATGCACAAATGGGAAAGAACCTGATTAGAGTTTTGCAATTGCCTGAATAGAAGTTAGAAAAAGGGGAGGAGGCGCATTATGAAGGTAACATTATATACAGATGGCGCTGCCAGGGGCAATCCGGACGGACCGGGAGGCTATGGGGCGATCCTGCAATTTGTAGATTCCAAAGGGATGCTGCATGAGCGTGAATACAGCGCCGGATATAAAAAGACCACCAATAACCGCATGGAGTTGATGGCGGCGATCGTGGGGTTGGAGGCGTTGACAAAATCCTGCGAGGTTGATCTTTATTCGGATTCCAAATATCTGACGGATGCGTTTAACCAGCATTGGGTAGATGGGTGGATCAGAAAGGGTTGGAAGCGCAGCGGCAATGAGCCCGTGAAGAATATTGATCTCTGGAAGCGGCTGTTAAAGGCGATGGAGCCCCACAGGGTCCATTTTATCTGGGTCAAAGGACATGCCGGTCATCCTGAAAACGAACGCTGCGATCAACTTGCAGTTGCACAGCGTGATCTANNGACGGACTTGCGACGGCGGCTGCGGATGGCGGCGGACTTCTTGACGATGTTGTGGAATCGTTGTAAAATACACATAATAAAAGTTTACTGAAAGGGGCAGTCAATATGAGTGCAAATAATGCGATTGCGTTTACCAATAGTTTTTTGGAGTATCTGATCGTTTTTGGAGTAAGTGTTGTCGTTGTAATTGTAGCATGTGTTATCGGCGTATCTATGAGGAAACGTAAGAATGCCAAGCTGGAGCTTGAAGCTGTAGGTGAGGAGCAGACGGGAGACGTCAGGCAGGAAAACACGGAAGAATAATGTGTCTTTGCAGCATACGGTTTAGCTGTGGAATGAGGGTATAGTTGAGGCTGCACAGACCGATCCGGATGAGTAAGACAGGCATGGTCGGATAATATGGCAAAATCAGAGAACCAGAAATTAAAATTGTTATATATTGCACAGATCCTGAAGGATCATACGGATGAGGCGCATCCGATCACTACCAAAGCGCTGATTGAGCAGCTGGAAAAGCTGGATATCAAGGCGGAGCGTAAGACGATCTACAGCGATGTGGAGTGTCTCAGGCAGTTCGGGATGGATATTGAGTATCTGCCTTCTAGAACGGAAGGCGGTTATTATCTGGCATCCAGAGAGTTTGAGCTGGCAGAGCTGAAGATCCTTGTGGATATGGTGCAGTCGTCCCGGTTTTTGACTGTGAAGAAATCGAGAGAATTGATCAAAAAGCTGGAAGGCATGGCAGGCGGGCATGATGCGTCGCAGCTGCAGAGGACAGTCTATGTGGGCAATCGTGCCAAGGCGGAGAATGAGACTGTTTATTATAGTGTGGATATGATCCACAGAGCCATACAGGATAATAAGGGAATCTCCTTTCAGTATTACGAATATACCGTCGGCAAGGAACTGCAGTATAAGAAAGGCGGAGACCCGTACCTTGTCAGTCCTTACTATCTGACGTGGCAGAATGAAAATTACTATCTGATCGGAGTGGATGAGCGGCTTGGTGAGATCCGACATTACCGTGTAGATAGGATGAAGAAGATAGAGATCCTAAAGAGCAGCCGTCAGGCGCAGGAGCTTTTTCGGGATTTTGACATTGCGGAATATACGAATGCCGCCTTTGGGATGTTCGGCGGAACGAAAACCTCCGTCCTGCTGGAATGTCACAATAGTCTGGCCGGCGTTGTGATAGACCGTTTCGGAAAAGAGCTTCCGATCCGTAGGTCGGATGGGGAACATTTTACGGTGAGGATTGAGGTGGCATTGAGCAGTCAGTTTTACGGCTGGCTGGCGGGACTGGGCAGCCGGGTGAAGATCTTATCGCCGGAGACCGCGGTAAAAGAGTACGAAGCATATCTGCGAGAGATAATTGCTCTCTACTCATAAAGAGAGTTATGTAAACCGAAATTAATTCTTTAAGGCAGCCGGAAGGCTGTCCTTTTCAGCTTCAAAATCCGGTCATATTTCAATGTAAAATCAACGCTGAAAATGCTTGTTATGGACAAATGCAAAATCTTGTAATCCTTTTATTGACATCGGATTATTTAGTGGCTATAATAAGAAATGCACACAAGATATTGTGCCCGTTCTGAATAAAATAACAAGATAAAGCGTTTGGGATAATGCTTTGTCCAGATGCGGCTGTTATAAACAGTTGGATAGGAACGGTATCAGGAAGGAGAAAAGCAGGGATGGCAGAACAGCAGGAAATTAATTATGGGGAGATGTTCCGGCCGAAGCGGCAGGTCAAGGTAGTGAAAAAGGATAACTGTCTGGAGGAGTTTAATGTACAGAAGGTGATCGACGCTGTCGGTAAGTCCGCTTACCGCGCATTGACCAATTTTACGGAAGATGAGAAGAAGCAGATCTGCGCTTATGTCGTGGAAAAAGTAGATGAGATGGATACGGATAAGATTTCGATCCCGATCATGCACAATATTGTGGAAAGCGCATTGGAAGAGGTAAAACCGATTGTGGCAAAAAGCTATCGGGATTACCGGAATTATAAGCAGGATTTTGTCAGGATGCTGGATGATGTCTATAAAAAGAGCCAGTCCATCATGTATGTCGGCGACAAGGAAAATGCCAATACGGATTCCGCTCTTGTATCGACCAAGAGAAGTCTGATCTTTAATCAGCTGAATAAGGAGCTGTATCAGAAATTTTTCCTGACGACGGAGGAGCTGCAGGCGTGCCGCGACGGCTATATTTATGTCCATGATATGTCCGCAAGGCGCGATACGATGAACTGCTGTCTGTTCAATGTACAGAAGGTTCTGAGCGGCGGATTTGAGATGGGCAATATCTGGTATAATGAGCCGAAGACATTGGACGTGGCATTTGACGTGATCGGCGATATCGTGTTGAGCGCTGCAAGCCAGCAGTACGGCGGATTTACCGTTCCGGAAGTGGATAAGATCTTATCGCCGTATGCGGAAAAATCTTATATCAAATATATCAAAAAATATATGAATCTCGGCGTGGAAGAAAAGAAGGCGGAAGAAACCGCGTGGAGTGACGTTGTCAGGGAATTTGAACAGGGCTTTCAGGGATGGGAGTACAAGTTCAATACCGTGGCATCCAGCCGTGGCGATTATCCGTTCATTACGGTGACTGCGGGTATCGGGACGGGCAGGTTTGAGAAACAGGCGACGATCTCCATGCTGAATGTCAGAAGAAAAGGACAGGGTAAGAAAGAGTGCAAAAAGCCGGTACTGTTCCCCAAAATCGTATTTTTATATGATGAAAATCTTCACGGACCGGGAAAGCAGCTGGAGGATGTCTTTGAAGCAGGCGTACAGTGCTCCGCTAAAACGATGTATCCCGACTGGCTGAGCCTGACCGGAAAAGGTTATATTGCAAGCATGTATAAGCAGTACGGCAAGGTGATCTCACCGATGGGCTGCCGGGCGTTCCTTTCTCCGTGGTATGAACGTGGCGGCATGCATCCGGCAGACGATCAGGATGTGCCGGTATTTGTGGGCAGATTTAACATCGGCGCGGTTTCGCTCCATCTGCCGATGATTCTTGCCAAGGCAAAACAGGAAAACAGGGATTTTTATGAGGTTTTAGATTATTATCTGAATCTGATCCGGCAGCTTCATATCCGTACCTATGCGTATCTTGGGGAGATGCGTGCCTCAACCAATCCATTAGCATACTGTGAGGGAGGATTTTTGTACGGCAACCTGAAGCTCACGGATAAGATCAAACCGCTGCTGAAAGCGGCGACAGCGTCCTTTGGCATTACAGCATTAAATGAGATGCAGATGCTTTACAATGGCAAATCTCTGGTACAGGATGGAAAATTTGCGCTGGAGGTCATGGAATTTATCAATAAAAGGATCGCGGAATTTAAGGCTGAGGATGGTAATCTTTATGCTATCTACGGAACACCGGCGGAAAATCTGTGTGGATTACAGATCAAACAGTTCCGCGAAAAATACGGCATTGTGGAAGGCGTGTCCGACCGTGAATATGTCAGCAACAGCTTCCATTGCCATGTGACGGAGGATATCACGCCGATCGAGAAGCAGGATCTGGAAAACCGATTCTGGGAGATGTTAAACGGCGGAAAGATCCAGTATGTAAAATATCCGATCGATTATAATACAGAAGCGATCAAGACGCTGATCAGAAGGGCGATGGATTATGGTTTCTATGAGGGCGTTAATCTGTCTCTCGCATATTGTGACGACTGCGGTCATCAGGAACTGGAGATGGATGTCTGTCCCGTATGCGGCAGTAAGAATCTGACGAAGATCGACCGTATGAATGGTTATCTGTCTTATTCACGGGTGCATGGGGATACCAGACTGAATGATGCGAAAATGGCGGAGATTGCTGAAAGGAAGAGTATGTAAGGATGAGATACCATAATATAACTAAGGACGATATGCTCAATGGCGACGGGCTGCGTGTCGTTCTGTGGGTTGCAGGATGCTCCCATTGCTGCAAGGGCTGTCATAATCCGGTCACATGGGATCCTGATGGCGGATTGTTGTTTGATGAAACAGCCAAAAAAGAGATCTTTGATCAGCTGGATAAATCTTATATTTCCGGGCTTACTTTTTCCGGCGGCGATCCCTTACATGCCGCGAACCGTTCTGAGGTGCAGAAGTTTGCAAAAGAAGTAAAAGAAAGATATCCGGATAAAACGATATGGCTTTATACCGGCGCGTTATGGGAGCAGATTTATGAGGAGCCGGTGATGCAGTATCTGGATGTTGTTGTGGATGGGGAATTTATCCAGGCGCAGAAGGATAATACCTTACTTTGGAAGGGCAGTAAAAACCAAAGAGTGATTGATGTGCAGGCATCGATTACGCAGATGGATCCGTGTGAGCCGGTGCTTCATTGTAATGATTACGCACCGGATCCGGACAAAGATATGGATATCAGAAGGACGGTCAGCACAGAACAGGTATCCTGCGGATGTGACAGCTAGTGTGAAGATTACTAAGCTGCGGCATGAAAATTAGTGTGAGGATGGTGCATACATGCAGAAGATCAAAATCAAATATTTTTCGGATAAAATAGAGAAGCTGCGCTATATCGATGGAAAATCGGACTGGATCGATTTAAGAAGCGCAGAAGATATTACCTTAAAAGCGGGAGAGTTTAAATTGGTCCCGCTGGGGGTGGGTATGCAGCTTCCGAAAGGCTATGAGGCGCATGTGGTGCCGAGAAGCTCCACTTTTAAAAATTTCGGCATCATACAGACAAATCATATGGGAGTCATTGATTATACCTATTCCGGTAATAATGACCAGTGGTTTATGCCGGTCTATGCGGTGCGCGACACGCAGATCAATGTTAATGACCGGATCTGCCAGTTCCGTATCGTGGAAAATCAGCCGACGATAGAATTTGAGGAAACGGCGGTCCTGGAGGGACCGGACCGGGGCGGATTTGGCAGCACGGGGAAGGTTTAGATGGGAAGAGCTTGAGGATATCAGGCTCTTTTTTATTTTCTGGGTATATATATTTTGGGTATGGGGAAAATAAAAAGAAAAACGCTTCGGAACGGAGAACCTCATGGCTAAAGTCAGTACGCATATCAAGGAAAATATTGCATTTTTAAATTCCCATACCGGCATCAAAAACAGTTATGATATCGTCAGCAGGGAGATCACGATCGGCGGCAGAAACGCCTGCATGTATCTGATCGACGGTTTCTGTAAAGATGAGATGATGCAGAAGTTTTTACAGTTTTTGATGGAACTCAAGGCGGAGGATATGCCGGAGGATATCAGCGGGATGACGCGGCAGTTTATGCCTTATGTGGAGGTAGATGTTCAGTCGGATTTTGACAAGATCATTTATTTTATCTTATCCGGCACCTTTGCCCTGTTTATTGAGGGATTTGACCGGTGCATCCTGATCGATGCAAGGACTTATCCGGCAAGAAGCGTGGAGGAACCGGAAAAGGACAAGGCACTGAGAGGCTCTAAGGATGGTTTTGTGGAAACCATCGTATGCAATACGGCATTGATCCGCCGCAGGATCCGGAGCACGGATCTGTGCATGGAGCTTTTGAATGCCGGAGAAGCTTCCAAAACGGACATTGTCATCTGCTATATGCAGGGGCGGGCGGATGAGAAATTGCTGNNCTATATGCAGGGACGGGCGGACGAGAAATTGTTGGAGACCGTTAAAAAGAAGATACAGGATATCAGGATAGATGCGCTTTCCATGAATCAGGAGACGCTGGCGGAGTGTTTATATAAGAGACCATGGTTCAACCCCTATCCGAAGTTTAAATATACGGAACGTCCGGATACGGCGGCAGCGCATATTCTGGAGGGCAATATTGTCATCCTTGTGGATAATTCGCCTTCGGCAATGATTATTCCGACTTCGCTGTTTGATCTTTTGGAAGAGGCGGACGACTTTTATTTCCCACCCATTACGGGGACTTATCTGCGTCTGACAAGGATATTGATCACGATCATTACATATCTTCTGACGCCTACATTTTTACTTTTGATGATGCGGCCGGAGTGGATCCCGGAGGCATTTGCCTTTATCCAGCTGAAGGATCCGGTCAATCTTCCAATCCTGTGGCAGTTTCTTCTTTTGGAGCTTGCCATCGACGGATTNNATACGCCCAATATGCTGAGCACGCCGCTGAGTGTGCTGGCGGCGCTGGTGCTTGGGGAGTTTGCGGTCAACAGCGGATGGTTCGCCGGAGAGATCATGCTGTATATGGCGTTTGTTGCAATTGCCAATTATACGCAGTCCAATTATGAGCTTGGATATGCGATCAAATTTCAAAGGATATTGACTCTGATCCTGACTGCGGTCTTTGGGGGCTGGGGATATCTTGCGGGAGTGATCATCTGTGCCGCCTGTCTGATCTTTAATAAGACGCTTGGCGGCAGAGGGTATCTTTATCCGCTGCTTCCATTTGACTGGAAGCAGCTAAAGAAGCGTATGATACGATATCGGAAGGCTTCCGATATACGACAATGATTTTCTGATAGCTGGCAGAAGCTATCAGAAGATGATGCTTCAATATCATATTAATTTAATACAATTACCATTATGATGCCGATAAAAAATAATACACCAATGATAAAACAGGACATAAAAACTGCAAGTTTTTTGTTTTTTTCAGGAGCGTCCCGCATCAGTGCTTTGACTCCGACGGCAACAAGGGTACATATAGGAATACATATGCCAAAAAAGACGCCCTGTATGAAACCTTTGGCGAATCCTACCAGAACGCCGATGATGATCCCTGCAAGCAGGCCGATCCAGACGGCGGCGGTTTCCCCTTTGGTAACCTCGGCTTCGGCAGACATATTCATTTTATATCCGTTGAAGTACGACGCTCCTGTCGGTACTTTTTTGCCATTTATCGTAGTTTCCTTAACGCTGAATTCTTTCACCCTGTGCCATTTTCCGTCTGCGTTTTCCGCAAGCGCCGCGGGATCGTTTTGTTCAACAGCATTGCCCTGTCCGTCATTCCATGCGGTCTGGTTCATTTCATTTTCGTTCATAAGAAGCCTCCTGTACTATGTTTTTAATCCTCAGGTGATTGCTAAACTTTTATCAGACTCTTTTCCATTGTGCATCATTGACAAT
>DLOQ01000046.1:0-1617 GCA_002479655.1 Lachnospiraceae bacterium UBA7480 | reverse complement strand
GAGTTTCGCAATCACCTGTTTTTAATCATTTCTGTGAAAGCTATGCAAGTACAATGTTTTAGATAAATAAACATTTTAATCATTATACAATAACATTAAAATATTGTCGATTGAATATTTTGGGGGATACGGCGGATATCGTAGAAAAAAACCAACTATAGAATACATATTAAAGAGAATGTCAGGGAACAGGCTGTCAAAAAGAAAAACAGGAACCAGACAACGGCCGCTGCATAGAATACTATTAAAATATATGAATGATGTGATGATAATATGCAGAAAAATTGTTGTCAGGATAATTACCGAAATAATCATCAGAACAGGATGTGCCCCATGATGGAGCATGACTGCAATGATGCTAAGACAGATGGAAGACAGATGAAATCACTTGCTATGGCATATGTGCCCTGGCAGAAGGATGCGGATATCTATGAAGATCTGGAAAAGGCATACTGTATAGGAACCATTTTCCCCGTATTAAACCTTCCGTTTTGCGGGAAACGATAGAGGCGGAGATGGAATAAAGCAGCGTATTAATGTTGCTGCATGGCAGTTTTACGTATTATGCGCTTTGAAAACATGCTGAATGAAGGCTGGATAATCAGAAAGGCTGGTGAAACGTAAATGAATCAATATAGAAATATGGCGGGATATGACCGCAGAAACAATCGGGATGAATTGTATCAGAAGATAGGGATGCTTGACTTTGCGCTCGTAGACTTAAATCTCTATCTGGATACGCATCCCGATGACCGGGAAGCAATGGAATATTTTACGCATTTTAAGAAAAATCTTGATATGCTCCAAAAAGAGTATACGACAAAATACGGTCCCCTGAAAGTGGAAGATATGGCAAACGGAGCATGGGACAGCTGGAAATGGGTGACGGAACCCATGCCTTGGGAAGTATGTGCTAATTAAAAATCAATGTATATAGCAGAAAGGAAAATCGTATGTGGGAATATGAAAGAAGATTACAGTTTCCGGTAAAGATCACAAAACCCAATGCGGAGATCGCGCAGGTCATCATAAGCCAGTATGGCGGACCGGATGGTGAGATGGGCGCGTCCATGCGCTACCTTTCCCAGCGCTATGCAACGCCGTATCGCGAAGTGGCAGGGGTTTTGACGGATATAGGAACGGAAGAGCTCGCGCATCTTGAGATGGTGGCGGCAATCGTTTATCAGTTGACAAAAGATCTTTCCATGGAGGAGATCGAGNNCGGCTTTGATAAATATTATGTGGATCATACGTTAGGCATCTGGCCCCAGGCTGCCGGTGGTGTTCCGTTTAACGCATGTGAATTTCAGTCTAAGGGCGATATCATAACGGACTTATTTGAAGATATGGCGGCGGAACAGAAAGCCCGCACGACGTATGACAACATCCTCCGTCTGGTAAAAGATCCGGAGGTATGTGAGCCGATCAAGTTCTTAAGAGCGCGTGAAATCGTGCATTTCCAGCGTTTCGGTGAAGCGCTCAGGCTGACGCAGGAGAAGCTGGATTCCAAGAACTTCTATGCATTCAATCCGGGATTTGATAAAGAATCATGCTGTTAAGTACAAAACCGTCATGGAATCTTCCATGGCGGTTTTTAGATTGTGCGCCTTGCGGCGC
>DLOQ01000161.1 GCA_002479655.1 Lachnospiraceae bacterium UBA7480 | reverse complement strand
TATGGTGCGCCGCAGCAGCCTGCAACAGGTCCCGGCGCTGCCAATCCCTTGCTGGCGGGTAATCCGTTGCTGGGTCCTCGTACGCAGTAACAGTTTCATATTGATGGTTGGTAAAATATAATAATAAAAAGGGAATGATCATGATGATGATTCCCTTTTTACGTTAGGGTGTGATCTGTTGACATTGCATATCGTTTGAAAATTTGATATACTGATCTTGTCGCTTTGGCTTTCATGCAGGGAGGATGTCCATGGTTAATGGCGTAAATAATAACAATATCAATTCCTATAGGAATCATTCTATAAGACCATCCAAAACAGATATGGATGCACCCCCGTTTTTACTGCAATATGATGAAAAGGGAGTCGTCTGGGAGCATAAGGATCAGAATGATAAAGAGGAAGAAAAGAAAATAAAGGAAGCCGGGGAGAACCATAAAAAAGCGGCAGATGTAAGATCTGTAGCTGCGAAAGCGGTTTCTGCCAATGATACCCCGTCGGTCAGAAAAGATACTTCCGAAGCAAAAGGACAAGCGGGGGAAGAGCTGTTTCGCAGTTTACTGGACGGAGTGAAGAACTTTTTCGTTAATATTTTTAATTTCATCTGGTATGGAGATGATGGAAAAGCAGAACAGGGAGGTAAAGCGGAAGAAGCTTCAAAGACTCAGAACACAGACGGTTTCGAGACAGATCCGGTCAAAAAAACGGCTGCATCGACCGGGGAAGATGCGCAGATGGATAAGGATGCGTTGATCAAGGAGCTGATTGCGCGGCATGATACCAATGGCGTTGTGGATATCCTGACAGAGAATCATACCATTCAGCCGGCACGCAATTCCACTTTGTTGACTTATTATAACCGCCATGGAAAGATCGTGGAGCTTAACCAGACAAATACCGGAAGGATACTTCGCGGTGACCGTAATACAATNNCCATGGAAAGCTTGTGGATCTGAGCCAGACGAATACCGGAAGGATACTACACGGTGACCGGCGTACAAGGAGCCTGTAAATGCTATATTTTGCTTAACAACTAACTATATTAATGTTATAATAAAATAGTTATGATGTGACTGAGACAGTGGACGACAGGCAGCGCTGCAATTATGGAAAATGTTGAGTTGAAAAGAAAGAGAGGAACAGTGAATTTATGCAGAAAAAGTTGGAAGATACAGTGGAAGTATTACAAAAAATGCGTCAAATGATAAAGCAGCAGGAGACACTTTTGGAGTTGTTTGATGAAAATCATACCGTGGTCTTTTGTGATGCGATCGGGATTGCGCCAAAACACAAAGTAGGAGACAGTGCTACGGTGGAAGCGGAAATGCTGGCACAGGTATTTCGTACGGGAGATCCTGCTTGTGATGAAGGAATTGACGAGACCGGAAAGAAATATGAAATAACATATGTTCCGGTGGAGGATGATGGAGCGGTAGTTGGCTGTATCGTGACGACTTATGCAAAACATGATAATGATCTGGCTATGGAAAAAGCAGAGATTTTTATGGATGCCATTGACCAGATCAACAATGCGATAGATATGATGACGATCCATTTTGAAAATCTGTTTGAAAAGATGCAGAGTATGCAGGAGAAAACAGGAAGTATCAGTAAAGGCGTAGAGGATACTTCTGCCGTGGTTTCCAAGATCAAGGCCAACGCTTCCAAGTCAAAGATCTTGGCGTTGAATGCATCCATTGAGGCTGCCAGAAGTGGTGATGCAGGCAGGGGATTTACCGTGGTTGCCAAGGAGATGGGTGAGATGGCGACTGCCAGCGGCACTTCCGCAGTTGAGATCAATACGGCGTTACAGGCGATCTTTGCGGATCTGAATGAAATCACGGCTTCCATCACGGATGCTAACAGTCTTGCGGAGAAACAGACCAGTTCTATTCATGAGATCGAGGATTATCTGAAGGCTGCGCTTCAGGCGGCGATGGAATTGGGTGAGGTGCTGCAGCAATAGCAGCCGTATCCTGCGAAAGAGTTTAGGATATTGTAAAGAGGATGGAGTGTGCTATGCGTATTGGAACAGGGTATGATGTTCATAGACTGGTTAAGGGCAGAGATCTGATCTTAGGCGGCGTGAAGATCCCATATGAGGAAGGGCTGCTTGGTCATTCCGATGCGGATGTGCTTCTTCATGCAATCATGGACGCGCTTCTCGGCGCTGCGGCGTTAGGGGACATCGGACTGCATTTTCCGGATACGGATGAAAAGTATAAAGGGGCATCCAGCCTGAAGCTTTTGGAGAAAGTGGGAAAATTGCTGGAAGAACACTGCTTCCTGATCGAGAATATTGATGCAACGATCATAGCGCAGGCACCAAAGATGCGTCCTTATATAGAACAGATGCGCACCAATATTGCGGATGTGCTGCAGCTTGATCATTCACAGATCAACGTAAAAGCGACGACTGAGGAGGGACTTGGTTTTACCGGCAGGAAGGAAGGAATCTCCGCGCAGGCGGTCTGCCTGTTAAATACTCCAAGGGAAACATATTCGCAGTGTATTGTCGGTGATGCGGAAGATAACGATGCGCCCTGCGGCTGCACAGGGTGCGGCGGATGTCCGAAAGTATAATGCGGAATATGCAGGAAGGCATTTGAAACCATAGTGCGGAAAATATAAGATTGCTGCTTGAAAACATAAAACAAGAGATCAGGGAAAGGAATCATTGATCATGAAGATTTATAATACATTGACCAGACAGGTGGAAGAGTTTGTACCCAACGTGGACGGGAAGGTCGGAATGTATACCTGCGGCCCCACCGTCTATCATTATGCGCATATCGGTAATCTGAGAAGCTATATTATGGAGGATGTTCTGGAAAAGNNGTCATGAACATCACGGATGTGGGGCATCTTTCTTCGGATGCGGATACCGGAGAGGATAAGATGTTAAAGGGCGCAAAGCGTGAAAAGAAGACGGTCATGGAGATTGCCAAATTTTATACGGATGCTTTTTTTGATGACTGCGCTAAATTAAATATCAAGACGCCGGATGTTGTGGAACCGGCGACCAATTGTATCGACGAGTTTATCCATATGATTACTGTCCTTCTGGAAAAGGAATATGCATATATTGCCGGAGATAATGTTTACTTTGATACTTCCAAGTTAAAGGAGTATTATATCTTCTCCAATCAGAATGAAAAAGAGCTGATGGTAGGCGTGCGTGACGACGTGCAGGAGGATACCAATAAAAGGAATAAGAGCGATTTTGTCCTTTGGTTTACAAAATCCAAATTTGATGATCAGGAATTGAAATGGGAAAGCCCGTGGGGTTATGGCTATCCGGGCTGGCATATTGAATGTTCCTGCATCAGCATGAAGCATCTGGGTGAATATATGGATATCCACTGCGGCGGCGTGGACAATATCTTCCCGCATCATACCAATGAGGTGGCGCAGAGTGAGTCCTATCTTGGTCATAAATGGTGTAATTACTGGTTCCATGTGCATCATCTGATTGATAAGGATGGAAAGATGAGTAAGTCCAAGGGGGAATTCCTGACGGTCTCACTGTTGGAAGAAAAGGGATATCTGCCGCTTGCCTACAGGATGTTCTGCCTGCAATCGCATTACCGGAAGCCGCTGGAATTTTCCTATGAAGTGTTGGATAATATGACGGCTGCTTATACAAAGCTGGTAAAGCGGATCGCGGAGCTGTCGGAGGACGGGGAAAAGGATGAGACGGCATTTCAGCAGTTTCAGCAGAAATTTAAGGATGCGTTGTCTGATGACCTGAATACTTCCATGGCGCTGACGGTTGTATATGACATGCTGAAGGCGGATATTTCCGATCGGACAAAACGGCTGCTGGCGGAAGATTTTGACAGGGTGCTTTCACTTGATCTGTTGACTGCTGCGGCAAAGCTGCAGGAGGGCAATGCGGTGGATGCGGAATTGGAAAGCTATGTGCTTGCAAAGATTGAAGAACGTAAGGCTGCCAAGAAAGAAAAAGATTTTGCAAAAGCGGATGCGATCAGGGCGGAGCTTCTGGAGAAGGGCATTGTCCTGGAAGATACCAGAGAAGGAGTGAAGTGGCATAAAGCTTAAAAATAAAGTTCAGGCGTGAAATGATATAGACTGTTTGGGAATGAAAAGCGAAGCGCCTATGGAGATGAGAATGCCGGAGGAAAATTTATTACAGCAGATGAAAGAAACATTTCAATTGGGGGAGCAGGAACTGAATTCCTACTCCCCTTTAGTGCTTGCGTATGTCGGGGATTGCGTTTATGAGCTGATTGTACGCACGCTTCTGGTAGAGCAGAGCAACTGCCCTGTGAGAAAGCTGCATAAAAAGGCAACGGCTTACGTCAAGGCAAAGGCGCAGGCGGATCTGATCATGGCGGTGCAGGAGGAGCTGACGGAGGAAGAAATGGATGTGTACCGCAGGGGAAAAAACGCGAAATCCCATACCGTTCCTAAGAATGCAAGCCTTGGAGATTACCGGAAGGCGACAGGGATGGAGGCGGTCATTGGTTATCTTTATCTGAAGAAAGATATGGAACGGGCGCTGGAATTGATCAAGCTGGGATGGGAGCGTACCGGACTGTGGGGAGCGTGGCAGGACGAGGACGGCGATGTTCAGAAAGACGGATGCACGGAACAGCCGGAAGAAGATACTGATCAGACAGGTGCATGCACCGGACGGCTGAAAGAAGACACTGCACAGTGAGTGTCAGTATAAATAGGAAATCATTTGGGCGGAAAAAATAAGTAAAGCAGATGGAAAGGCGCGGATGATATGGGATATACAGAGATGATGATCGAAGGAAGAAATGCTGTCATAGAGGCATATCGTTCCGGAAAAACCATTGATNNGGACCGGTGATGACGATCAAACGGGAAGCGAAGAAGCATGATTCCCTGATAAAATTTGTCCCGAAGGAACGTCTCGACCAGATGTCCCAGACGGGAAAGCATCAGGGCGTGATCGCTTATGCTGCGGCTTATGAGTATGCTGATGTGGATGAGCTTCTAAAAGAAGCGGAAGACAGGGGAGAACCGCCATTTCTATTTCTGCTGGACGGGATAGAGGATCCGCACAATCTGGGCGCGATCATCAGGACGGCGCATCAGGCGGGGGCGCATGGCGTCATTATCCCGAAGAACCGTGCGGTGGGATTGACTGCTACGGTGGCAAGGACATCGGCGGGGGCGTTAAATTATATAAAAGTAGCAAAGGTAACGAATCTTTCCACCACGATTGAGCAGTTAAAAAAGAAAGGGATGTGGTTCGTCTGTGCGGATATGGACGGAGAGATCATGTACCGGCTGGATCTGAAAGGCGCGATCGGTCTGGTGATCGGCAGCGAAGGGGAAGGCGTCAGCCGTCTGGTAAAGGAAAATTGCGATTTCCATGCCGCGATCCCCATGAAAGGAAAGATCGATTCCCTGAATGCATCCGTGGCGGCGGGCGTGCTTGCGTATGAGATCGTAAGGCAGAGAATATAGTGTGAGTGTGAAAAGCATTTCTAACGTTCATAGCAAAGGCTATTTCGCATAGACCTTGGAAAATGGAGATCAGTGGTATGAGGAATGACGGAACTTATGAAAATCAGACAGATGAAGAACTGATCACCCGTATCAGGGATGGTGAAACGGAGATCATGGAATATATCATAGAAAAATATAAGGCGCTTGTCCGGAAGAAGGCGCAGCGGATGTATATTCTGGGCGGAGACAATGAAGACATCATTCAGGAAGGGATGATTGGTCTTTTTAAAGCTGTCAGGGATTATGACGCGGGGAGAGATGCAAGTTTTTTTACCTTTGCGGATGTCTGCATTTCCAGACAGATGTATACTGCGGTCCAGGCGGCTGACCGGAAAAAGCATTTTCCGCTGAACCATTATATTTCCCTCTATGCTTCCACGCAGGCGAATGACGGCACCGGAGAGGATATGCAGCTGATCAACGCACTGGAGGCGCCGNNCCTCTGGAAAATGTGGAACGCATAGAAAAGCTTATCAATGAAGAATTGAGTCCGCTGGAACGGCAGGTATGCGATCTCTGCATGGTGGGGCTGAATTATATCGAGATCGCAAAGATCCTTGGCAGAGATGAAAAATCTACGGATAATGCCCTGCAAAGAGTGAAAAATAAAATAAAAAAAGGACTTGGAAATTTATAAAAGCCAAGTCCTTTCTTTTATCTTAATACATTATGGGTCCTCGCCGTCGTCCGCTTTTTCCTCCTCCTGCGGTGCGGGAAGGAACATTCTTACGGACTGGATACGATTATTTTCAAAGCTTTCGACACGCAGCTTTGTGCCGTCATCCAGCAGGACTTCTTCACCAACGGTAGGCAGGCAGTCATCCAGATGCTCTATGACGATGCCGCCGATGGAGTCATAGTCATCGCTGCATAACTCTGTCTGAAGCTGGTCATTGATATCATCAAGCTTCATGCTGCCCTCGATCAGATATTCGCGCTCTCCGACGCACTGCAAAAGTTCTTTTTCGTCTTCATCATATTCATCACGTATCTCGCCGACGATCTCCTCCAGAAGATCTTCCATAGTAATCATGCCTTCCGCCGCGCCGTATTCATTAAGCACAATGGAGATCGCGGCGGTCTTTTCCCGCATTTCGTTAAGTAGGTCGGGCGTTTTCTTATATTCATATGTATAATATACATCGCGCATGACTTTCCTGATCTTAAATTTATCCATGTCATCAATCAGGATCAGGTCTTTGATATTGACGACGCCGATAATATTATCCGGGGTGTTTTCATAGACAGGGATCCTTGTGTACATACTCTTGTGGAATGCCTCCAGCAGTTCCTCATAGGAAGCATGGACATCGATCTCTACTATATCGATCCTTGGGATCATGATATCCTTTGCTACGGAATCGGAAAAGTCAAATAAATTATAGATCATTTCCTTTTCTTCGGATTCGATGACGCCTTCTTCATGACTTGCGTCAACATAGGAGAGCAGCTCGCTTTCTGTGATGCTGATGACTTTTCGGTTAGGATCGATGCCGAGGATGCGCAGGATGGCATTGGACAGTTTATCGATCACAAAAATGACAGGTGTCAGGATTATGCAAAGACCGTGAATGACAGGCGCATAGGCAAGGGTAAGCTTTTCATTATTCAGTTTTGCCCAGGTTTTCGGGATGATCTCGCCGAATAAAAGTACAAATATGGTCAAAGTGCCTGTTGCGATACCGATTGCCCAGCTGCCGAAAATCCTTGTTGCAAAGATTGTGACGATGGAAGAAGAAGCGATATTGACGATATTATTGCCGATCAGGATCGTGCTGAGCATCTTGCTGTATGCAGACAGGATCTTTAATACAAGAGCGGCTTTTTTATTGCCTTCGTCCGCAAGATTCTGCAGCCGGATCTGATTGACTGTGGAAAATGCGGTTTCCGCCGAAGAAAAGAAACCGGACAAAAACAAAAGAAAAATGATGATAATAAGCTGTATCCATGCGGTTTGGTCCAAAATTCGGTTCACTCCTTTAAAATATGGTAGATTTTATTTAATAATAAATTATAAAAGATATCTGTAAAAAGTCAAGTTTTAATAAAGTTATGAATATATATTAAAAAGGCAAATTTTTGACAAAGTGAAGGAGAGCGGAGATTTTGGAAAATAAGGATCTGAACCTGCATTTATTAAAATATTTATTGATCTCGTATGCAATCACGGCGATGATGCTGATCGTCATGTCGTTTTTGTTATACTGGTTTGATCTGGCGCCCGGAGTGGTGTCCGTAGGGATCATCGTGGTATATGTCGTATCCTGCCTGGTCTCCGGGATGCTTGCCGGAAGCCGTGCCGGTCATCATCGGTTTTTATTCGGTCTGCTGATGGGCTTGGCATACTTTCTTTTGCTGACGCTGATCTCCATGATCGTTGATGGTTCCGCATTTGAGATCAACAGGGAATTTGTGACGGTATTGTGCCTGTGCAGCGGCGGCGGGATGCTGGGTGGTATGATTTCCAGATAAACATAAAAAAATACTTTCTATTTGTGGAAATATGTGGTATAATGCTTTATGTTCTATGAGATGGACAAAAATATCAATAATATTTACGGACAAAGTGGAGGAAGATGGATATGAAGCATATTAAAACATTAAATACGAGGGATTTTAAGAAAAGCATGAAGAAGGGCGGCTGCGGAGAGTGTCAGACTTCCTGCCAGTCAGCATGCAAGACATCCTGTACCGTTGGAAATCAGAGTTGTGAGAATCAGAAGTAATTCATATGAATATGAATGTGTTGGGGAGCAGCGGTGATAAGTCGCTGCTTCTTTGATAGAATACCGGCATGTATCATGAAATATTTATGTCTTGATAAGTCAAAGTCCGGTTATATGCTGAAGATATGTATATAGATAGGAAAAATATATTATGATTCATCAATATCAGAGTAATGGTTATAATATTGTATTAGATGTTAATAGCGGAAGCGTCCATGTAGTAGATGACGCGGTATATGGTCTGATCCCGGAGATAGAAAAGGAACTTGCTTCAGGAACAGATGAAGAAACGCTCAGAAAGAGATATGCGGATACTGCATTGGCGGAACCGCTGGATGAGATTCTGGAACTGGTAAAAGAGAATATGCTCTTTACGGATGATATTTATGAGGGCTATATTGAGCAGTTTATGAAACGGGAGACCGTTGTTAAGGCAATGTGCCTTCATGTTGCCCATGACTGTAACCTCGCCTGCCGTTATTGCTTTGCGGGAGAGGGAGAGTATCATGGAAGCAGGGAACTGATGAGCCTTGAGGTCGGTAAAAAAGCATTGGATTATCTGGTGGAACATTCCGGAAACAGGGTCAATCTGGAAGTGGATTTTTTCGGCGGGGAGCCGCTGTTGAATTGGGAGGTCGTAAAACAGCTGGTTGCCTATGGACGCAGTCTGGAGAAGCCGAACAATAAAAAATTCCGCTTTACGCTGACGACAAACGGTACGCTTTTGACAGATGAGATCATGGAATTTGTCAATCAGGAGATGAGCAATCTTGTTCTCAGCATCGATGGACGTAAAGAGGTCAATGACCGTATGCGTCCTGACCGCGGAGGACAGGGGAGTTATGAGAGGATACTTCCGAAATATATCAAGGCGGCGGAGTCAAGGAATCAGACGAATTATTATGTGCGGGGGACTTATACGCATTATAATACTGATTTTTCCAAGGATGTGCTGCATCTTGCCGATCTTGGCTTCAAACAGATCTCGGTAGAGCCGGTGGTAGCGCCGCCTGAGGCTGATTACGCTCTTAGGGAGGAGGATGTTCCAGTTTTGCTTCGGCAGTATGACGAACTTGCCGCCGAAATGCTGAAACGTAAAAAAGAGGGGAATTCCTTTAACTTCTTTCATTTTATGATCGATCTGGAAGGAGGTCCCTGTGTGGCAAAGCGCTTGTCAGGCTGTGGTTCCGGCTGTGAATACCTGGCGGTGACGCCGGGTGGGGATTTTTATCCCTGTCATCAGTTCGTCGGACAGAAAGATTTCCTGATGGGTAATGTTTATGATGGCATTACGAATGAAAAGATCCGCAGCATATTCCATGAGTGCAACGTCTATTCCAAGGAAGCGTGCAAAAATTGTTTTGCGAAGTTTTATTGCAGCGGCGGATGCGCGGCAAATGCATATAACTTTCATGGTGATATCCATGCCGCATATGAGATCGGTTGTACTTTGCAGAAAAAGAGAGTTGAATGTGCAATCATGATGAAGGCGGCGGAAGCTGATTTGGAGGATGGGATGCCTGAGAATGGCATACAGGACACTTGAGAATGGCTACAGGATGTCTGAGGATGACGTACATGACGTTTGAGAATGACATTCAGGACGTAAATACAGAAATGTAAATAAAGAAATCCATGTGTACAGACGGGGAAAGGAAAGGTTAAGAACATGAAAAAAGGGACAGGTTATCTGGTTTTTCTGGCATTTATCGTCATTACGGCGGCGCTTGGGTATATTGCGCTGGTTGGCGTCGGACCGGAAAAAGCCGGTTCTATGGAGCGGATAAAGCTGGGACTTGATCTGGCGGGCGGTGTCAGCATCACCTACGAGGCGGTCGGTGAAGAAACGCCTACCGCAGAGGATATCAGCGATACGATCTATAAACTGAGAAGGCGTATTGATAAATTTTCTACCGAAGCGCAGGTGTATCAGGAGGGTGACAGACGTATCAATATTGAGATCCCCGGTGTGACGGATGCCAATAAGGTACTGCAGGAGCTGGGCTCTCCGGGATCGTTATATTTTATCCGGGCGACGGATTCAAACGGCAATATGAATTATCAGAATATGACGACCGGAAGCGGTCTGCAGGTATATTCAGAAGATGGCGTCTTATTCTGTTATATGGGGAGTGCAGCTTATTTATATGATAAGGATACGGATGAGATCATGCTGGATGAAGCCGGCAGTCCGATCCCTTATGAGATTGGGGATCAGATGGCATCAAAAATGCAGTATGAACTGGTCAGAAGCATTGACGAGATTGTGGCGGACGGCAGCGCCATCTTAAGCGGTACGGATGTGGTATCAGCAAAGGGCGGCGGTTATACGGATGATTATAACAGAACACAATATATCGTTGAACTTGTTTTCAGTGATGAGGCGGCAGCCAAATTTGGGGACGCTACCGGCGCGGCAGCGGGAAAGCCGGGACTATATGGTACGATTGCGATCTACTATGATGGAGAAATGTTAAGTGTGCCGAATGTCAATTCCAGAATCGATGGCGGCAGGGCGCAGATCACGAATATGCGTAATTTTGAGGAGGCGGATCGTCTGGCACAGAGTATCCGTATCGGCGGATTGAAGGTCGAGCTTCAGGAACTGCGTTCCAATGTGGTGGGGGCGCAGCTTGGTACGGATGCCATCAAAACCAGCCTGACGGCAGGCGTGATCGGATTGGCACTGGTGATTTTGTTAATGATTGTTGTGTATCGGATTCCGGGACTGGCAAGCTCTCTGGCATTGATCTTATATGTCATACTGATACTTCTTGGCATCAATATTTTTGAAGTGACGCTGACATTGCCCGGTATTGCAGGCATCATCCTGTCCATCGGTATGGCGGTGGATGCCAATGTTATCGTATTTGCAAGGATTAGGGAGGAGATCAAGGAGGGAATGACCGTACAGTCCGCGATCAAAAGCGGATTTTCAAAGGCATTTTCCGCGATCATCGACGGTAATATCACGACGCTTATCTCCGCAATCGTGCTGATTGCCATGGGAAGCGGAAGCCTGAAAGGATTTGCTTATACGTTGGCAATGGGTATTGTCGTATCCATGTTTACGGCGCTGGTCATCACAAAGCTGCTGCTCAACAGCATGTATGCAATGGGACTTAGAGATGTCAAATGGTATGGCTCAGGGAAGGACGGCAGGGCGTTTGAGTATGTGAAAAAAAGAAAGACGTTCTTTGGAATATCCGGCGCAATTATATTGGTGGGGATCATTATGCTGTTTGTCAATAGGGCGACGATCGGTTCCGTATTAAATTACAGTCTGGACTTTGTCGGCGGTACGGCAACAAGCGTTACTTTTGACACGGTGCCTGACAGGGAGGTAGTTGACGGAGTGATCGTCACCGGATTGGAGGAGATCACGAATGATGCCAATGTATCATGGCAGACTGTGAATGATACCAATGAGATCATCTTTAAGACAAGGGCGCTGGAAGCGGAAGAGCATGAAGCATTGGAACAGCTTTTATATACAAATTTCGGCATAACGCAGGATAAGATCGAGATGGAGACGATCAGTGCGACGGTTTCCGGTGAAATGAAACGGGAAGCCATCATATCCGTGCTGGTGGCGACATTCTGCATGATGATCTATATCTGGTTCCGGTTCAGCGATATCAGGTTCGGTGCAAGCGCAGTGGCTGCGCTTCTGCATGACGTTATGGTCGTGCTGACATTCTATGCAGTGATAAGATTGAGCGTCGGTTCTACGTTTATCGCCTGTATGCTGACGATCGTCGGATATTCCATCAATGCAACGATCGTTATCTTTGACAGGGTGCGTGAGAACAAGCGCAATATGGGACGCAGGGAGACGCTGGATGATGTCATCAATAAAAGCGTGGCGCAGACGCTCTCAAGGAGTATCTTTACGTCCCTGACAACATTTATTATGATCGCGGTGCTTTATATTCTGGGAGTATCCTCCATCAAAGAATTTGCGCTTCCTCTGATGGTCGGTATCCTGTGTGGAACATATTCTTCTATCTTTCTGGCAGCTCCGTTGTGGGGACTGCTTCGGGATAAATTCCCGCAGACGGAGGAAGATGATGACTGATCAAGAGTAATCCGGTAGAGAAATCCGGCGATTGTGTAAGAGGATGGTTAAGGATATCAAAAAAAAAGAATCAAAAAAGCATAGAGCAGGATTGTGGCTGGTGCTTTTGGCTGTAATGATCGCCGCGCTTGCCGCATTTGCTGCGGGGGTATATCAGGGAAGGATAAAGCTTGCCCTGAAGATGGCAGAAAGATATAGCGTAAAGGGTGTGGATATCTCCTATTATCAGGGGAATGTTGACTGGCCGGTACTGGCGGACGATCTTTCGTTTGTGTATATGAAAGCTACGGAGGGAAGCAGCCATCAGGATATCCGCTTTGAGGAGAATCTGGCGGGCGCGCTGGAGACCGGTCTTGCAGTCGGGGCGTATCATTTCTTCAGTTTTGAGAGCAGCGGAAAAACGCAGGCGGATCATTATATTGAGGTGGTGGGCAGCTGGGACGGCATGCTTGTGCCTGCTGTGGATGTCGAGTATTACAGCAGCTATGATGGCAGCGTCGATGTGGACGCACTCAGAAGCGAGTTGCAGCTTTTGCTGGATGAACTGGAAGCATACTATGGATGCAAACCGGTCATCTATACGACCATGACGGCATACAGGACATTGATTCGGGGAGAGTTTACGCAATATCCGCTGTGGATCAGAAATATTTATTACCGGCCGCTTTTCGGCGGCAGGAAATGGAGCTTCTGGCAGTATAGCGACAAAGGGGAGCTGGAAGGATATTCAGGAGAAGAAAGATATATTGATCTGGATGTTTTCCGGGGAAATGAACAGGAGCTGGAAGATTATCGGATCTATGGTCTGTCAGAGGAAGAATAAGAGAGTTTTCAAGGAAAAAGGAAGTCCGCCGGACTTCCTTTTTATCGTCTTACCATCAAATCGTAATCCATGATCATCAATTGATATTATCGATCCGAAATCATTAATCCACGATCGTCACCGTATCCATCAGATAGTTCGTTACTTTATCGGCAAGCGCCATCTGCGCCAGATAATTGAAATGATATTGTGTTTCCAGTTCCTGGAAGGAAGCCGTATCATAACCCTGTTCAAGGTAGTAGTTCATCACATCTTCTCTGGTGTTTGTCATTCCCTCGTTTTTGAAAACAGTCATAACGGCAAGATAATAAGCTACGTCGTCGGCAGCTATGGAATCTATTGCCGCAAGGTATTCGGCTTCGGTGGAATAACCGTACATTTCATATACAGAGCTGTATGCGTAATATCCAAGGCTCTGATAGAACATCTGGTTATATTGATCAAACTGCTGCTGGTTTTGCGTGCGGTAGATCTTTTTCACATTCTCCAGATAACCGGCAGGATAGTTTAGTACGGTGCCGCCGTTTCTCAGCGAGTCGGTGATCGCATTGCGCAGATTTTCCTTAAAATACTGCTGGACAAGATATTCACGATAGCCTTCCGCCGTAGTGGCAATGTTGCTAAAATTGAGGGCTACCAGCTCGTCAGTAAATTCGGGAACGACATATATGCCGTGGATGGTGATATCGTAGGTGAAGGTTACGCCGGCAACTTCCGCATCGGGGTAATCGGCAGGATAGGCAATCTCCGTCTGAAAATTGTCGCCGGGCTTGTGACCGATCAGCTCTTCGTCAAACAGATCGGAGACTGCACCGCTGCCGATGGTATAATCCTGCTGTGCAACGGCATTGCAGGAAATGCCTCCAATGAATGAGTTATAGGTAAGGCTGATCTTATTTTCTGAGGCTGTGACCAGTGCTGCATCATCGGAAAGCGCGGCAAGCGATTCACAGGTAGATGCGATATCGGCTTCTACCAATGCATCATCGGGAAGAAGCTCCGCCCTGCTATAGGAAAGGTTTTTATAGTCAAACTGGACGTAATCAGCAGGGGAAATATCACTGATCAATCCTTCTTCAGTTAGATATTTTCCATAGTTTAACTGCCTGCTCTGGTACATAAAATAGACAAGGCAGATTACTAATATGATCGTTACAGGGATCAGGATGGCGATCAGGTTTGACAGAGCCTTTTTCCTCTGCTGTTCTTTTCTGGCATTTTCTATGTCCAGACGTTTCTGCTTTGATTTACTGATTTCATTATTACTCATGGTAAGCCTCCATCATAAAATGTTGAGATAAAAAATTGACCGGAATAAGTATAGCACATATTTGATAGAAATAAAACAACTAAGATAAACATTATTCTAATGATAAATAGAAAATCAACACAATATATAGCGGAAATAAGATGTTTGATGTATAATAGGTACAAAACTGAGCGGAGTGAACCGAAAAACGGAAGAAAAATATGGAGGCTAGGGATGAATCAGTGGCTTCTGCTGACAAAAGGAGCGGATTTTCAGGCGATTGGGTCAAAATATCATATCGATCCGCTGCTTGCCAGACTTATCAGAAACCGGGAAGTTGTTACGGAGCAGGAGATCGAGCAGTATCTTTACGGCGACAGTAAAAGCTTTCATGATCCCATGCTGTTAAAAGATATGGACGTTGCATGCGGGAAGCTGGAGGAGAAGATTTCGCAGGGGAAGCGGCTTCGCGTGATTGGGGATTATGACATTGACGGCGTATGTGCTACGGCGATCCTTTTAAAGGGACTTAAATTTTTGGGTGGTGACGTGGATGCTGTTATTCCGCACAGGATCAGGGACGGATATGGACTGAACAGGGAATTGATTAAAGACGCGGCACAGGCCGGAGTGGATACGATCATTACCTGTGATAACGGTATTGCGGCGAGGGATGAGACTGCTTATGCCTATGAGCTTGGCATGACCGTGATCGTTACCGATCATCATGAGGTGCCTTATGAGGAGAAGGACGGAAAGAAGGTGTGGCTTTTACCGCAGGCAGAGGCGGTCATAGATCCCAAACAGAAGGATTGTGAATACCCGTTTCCGGGTATTTGCGGAGCGTTTGTCGCATATAAGCTGATGCGTGCCATGATGGACGGAGGATATGCAGGGAGACTTCTTGAGGGAAGCGGCAGGGAGACAGCTTGGGAACAGCTGGATAAAGAATTGCTGCAGTTGGCTGCATTTGCGACAGTGGGCGATGTCATGGAGCTGAAGGATGAGAACCGCGCCCTGGTGAAAGCAGGACTGCAGCTGATGAGTAATACGTCATATATTGGACTGAAAGCTTTGCTTAGCGTGATGGGCAGATGGGGGATGCCGGTGACGGCATATCATCTGGGATATCTGCTGGGGCCCTGTATCAATGCAACAGGGCGTATCGATACGGCATCCAGAGCGCTGGAGCTGCTGATGACAGAGCAGGAATCTGAGGCAATGCGTCTTGCCATGGAACTGAAAGAGATGAATGACAGCCGTAAATCAATTACCGAGCAAGGCACGTCAAAGGCGGTGGAACAGATCGAGAAGGGAGAGCATGATGAAGCTTCCGTATATGTCATCTATCTGCCGGAATGTCATGAAAGCATTGCGGGGATCGTTGCCGGAAGGATCAGGGAACGGTATCATCATCCGACGCTGGTCATCACGGATGCGGAGGATGGACTTAAGGGGTCGGGCAGATCGATAGAAAGCTATGATATGTATCAGGAGTTGTCCGCGGTTAAGGATATCTTTACGAAATTTGGCGGTCATGCACAGGCGGCGGGATTTTCTCTGCCGAAAGATAGATTGTCGGAATTGAGGAGAAGGCTGAATGAAAACAGCAGACTGACGGAGGCGGACTTCAGAGAGAAACTCAGGATTGACGCTGAATTGCCGTTTTCTTATGTTTCCCCGCAGCTGTTAGACCAGTTTGCGTTATTGGAGCCGTTTGGCAATGGCAATCCGAAACCGCTTTTTGCGAAGAGAGATCTGCTGCTGTGCAGCGCAAGAATGCTGGGGGCGGAAGGAAAAGTCGGCAAATATCAGATTAGGGATACCGACGGCGGGATAGCTGAGCTGACTTTATTTTATGAAAAGAATAAAGAATTTAAAAAGTTCCTGACAGACCGCTACGGGGAGGAGAAGGTGCGGGAGGTTTTCCGCGGCAGAGGAGAAGGCTTGAAATTTTCCGCGGCGTATTATCCGCAGTGGAATGAATGGCAGGGACAGAAAAATATTCAATTTATTATGGAAGATTTTTGCTGAGCGTACACAAAAAACAAGGAAGGGGAAGTTTATGCAGGAGAGCGAAAACAGGTATATCAATGTTTATGCCGGAGTTGGTATATGTATACTGCTTCTGGGGTATTCGGGGATCATGCCACAGGCGTTTAAGATATGGGCGGATGCCTTTGTGCTGCTGTTGTTTTTTGCCGCGGCGGGACTTTATGGCAGGGAATACAGCATATCGGAACAAAGTGTGTCGGAGTTCTCCAAAAGGGCTGCGAAGGAGATCATGATTCCATACGGCTGGATGAGCTTTTTAGTGGTAGCCGGTCATTGTGCCGTTATGCTGATATCTCCTGTACGGTTTACAAGGGAAGATACGATCGATATGATCTGGGATATGCTGTCGTTATATGGTGGTGATATTCTATGGTTTCTGCCTGTGTTTTTCATCGGCGTGACAGGCTATTGGGTGATACGCAGGAAGCTGCCTTATTTCATTGCACTGATCCTTACCGCGATCCTTGCGGCTGTCATCTGCGGCATTAATGGGATTCCGGTATATCTTTACGGAAAGGGGATGTCGGTGGAGGTGTTCTTGCTACAGGCCGTCTATGCTTTCTGGCGCGGCTGTGTGGGCATGCTTTTCTGTGCAGTAGGAGAAGGGGCTGCCATGCTGCTTGCATATCTGGAGAACAAAAAACTGGTGATGATCCTGTCCGGATCTGCTCTGACCGGATTGGGGACTTTTCTTGCCTTGAAGAATCAGGAGAGAACCGATGGCACGATATCTTTCCGCTATCTGCTTACGGGGGAGATGATAGTTTATTTCCTGACCGCTATATGCCTCTGTGGCGGTCTGCTGTTTCTTTGCAGATGGATCAATGAATGCAGTCCGTTGGAAGCTCTTGGAAAGTCGTCTCTGATCGTGTTGGCTACCTGTCTTGATTTTAAGGTGGCGGCGCTTGCCGAATGGGCAGGGGATCTTGTTTTTGCGGCCCTTGATCATGATTTCCTGCGAAATGTCATAATGCTTACTGTATTGATTGTATCAGAGATTTTTCTGATATGGCTGTTTCAGGGATATCTTAGTTTTATGTTTGGAAAAAAGCCTAAAAAAAATAAATGATAGGTAATTGCGAAACTCA
>DLOQ01000167.1:4772-6802 GCA_002479655.1 Lachnospiraceae bacterium UBA7480 | reverse complement strand
TGTCGGGGGTTCGAATCCCCCGTGTCTCATGAAAGACCTGAAAGGGTCTTTTATTTTTTTGAGAGGAGAATAAAATGAATTCTTGGATAATTGTAGCAATTTTTTTAATTGTTATTTTTTTAGGCAATAATTTTATGAATAATAAAAAATACACTGGTGAAGAAAAGGTTTCTGATATTAATGCTAAAAAAATCAATTACTCAAATTATCAGAAAAAGAATTTACTTACCAAAACGGAATATTCTTTTTATATGAAATCACGCTTGGCGTTGCAGGAAAAGAATTTTTATCTTTATCCTAAGGTCAGGCTGGAGGATTTTATTGAAGTAACCGGAGAGGGAAAAGAAAAACTGAGCCTCCGAGGCAGAATTAAAAGCAGACACGTTGATTTTTTGGTTTGTGATGATAAATTACATATTAAAGCGGCTATAGAACTGGATGATAGATCTCATTCCAGCGAGAAAGCGCAGATAGCCGATCAATTTAAGAATGACTTATTCAAATCGCTTAATCTTCCTTTGATTAGAATACAAGTGAAACAAGATTATACAGATGATATCAATAATTTTTTAAATTTGTTGACATCAGGCTCAAATGCTTTATAATCTTATTAAGAGGAACGGCTAAGTCCCTTTGTTAGTTACTAGCTAAAAATAACCGCCAGTGTTCGTAGCAGGGGNNCGGTTATTTTTTGTCTATGTGACTTATCTCAGGAATGAGACCTATCAGCGCAACAATGAAGATACTAAATTGCTGTAAATCACTATATGTAACCCTTTAAAAATAGGTTTATAAATATACATTGCAGGTAACAGATCAATATTTTATAATCAAGTATATAAATAGGAATTTCCGGAGGAGCTTTGTATATGGTTAAAAAGGCTGATTGGAAGACTATGGATATGCCTGAAGAGGTGGAGCATTTCAATATGGAGATGAAACTGACAGCGGATGGGTTAGAGAATCTGAAAGAGGGACATCACCCTAAAGAGATGGAAGACAAATGGTTTATGTACTTTGAGAATGATAAATTTTATCTTCATCGCAGTTGGACGGGATTCTGTATATATATTATTTCCCCGGTTCCTGACAGCGATATTTTGGAAGTGACTGTAAACAGAAATAAAAAACAGTATACGGAAACAAGCGCAGAGAGAGATAAAATTATGGTGACTATATTGCTAAACTCATGGAGTAAACAAGGCGCTGATAATCGTGAATTGATGATGCGGTGGGTGAAGCAGCTGAATAAGCCGGAATCAACCTGAGATACGCAATTCTTGACATCGCATGGAAAATGTAATATTGTAAATTTAGTTTGAATTTTGGAATCCGAAAAAACGCCAAAGGCGGCATGGGGGATCAATATGGTAAATTTTGTCATTGCATTGGAATGTTTTGGCATATGTCTGACCATTGTTGCTTTGCTCCTTTTGTTTAGTGGGGAGGGAGCCAGAGAACAGAAACTGCTGATCATCATTATGTGCGGCTCGCTGATACAGAATGTGGGGTATCTGTTGGAGCTGCTCGCGCCTTCGATGGAAGCAGCCATGACGGCGGTGACTGTGGAAAAGGTAGCTTCTGCTTTTACGCCGCTGTGTTACTGTCTGTTTATTTATATCTATTGTTATATCAATCCGCCGAAATCATTTTTAAGGATTCTTTTTGTATTTTGTTTTTTATCTCTGCCTGCGGTGATTTTTAACTGGCAGGGCCTTTTTTATCGGGAAGTACAGTGGTTGGTTCTTCCGGACGGATTTCACTATATCAGTCTCAGTTACGGCCCGTTATATGTTTTTTTTACGATCGTTCAAATCATTATTCCCTATGTGCTTTGCATCTCCACATTGCTGAGGGCTATTCATGAACGATCAGACCAGCAGGTCAACCGCCAGTATTGGACGATCCTCTTTATTTCCACTCTACCCTTGATCGTTTTGATTGTTTACGTCGTTAAACTTTTGCAAGTATTTGACTTTACTCCGGTGACATATACGATTTCGATGGCCATGGTAGTCATCGTAGTCTGG
>DLOQ01000167.1:4520-4712 GCA_002479655.1 Lachnospiraceae bacterium UBA7480 | reverse complement strand
AATAACAGAGCGGCGGCAAATATTTTTACCCAACTGCGCGCCCATAGACCGGGAGAGGACATCCGGGTGGTGGAGGGCTTTCGGGAGGAAATGCTTAATGAGAATATTCCCCAGAGCTTTTCAATCAACGGACAGTATTATGAAAGCCACAGCAAACATATTGTAGATGAAAATGGAAAGATACAGGGTTGT
>DLOQ01000167.1:0-4436 GCA_002479655.1 Lachnospiraceae bacterium UBA7480 | reverse complement strand
ACGCCGATGAATGCGATCATCGGGCTGAACGATATCATTATGGAGGAATGTGAAGATACGGAGATCTATGCCCATGCCAAAGACGCGCAGTCAGCGGCAAAAAATCTGCTGACGATCATCAATGATATTTTGGATCTTTCCAAGGTGGAATCGGGCAAAATGGAATTGATCAAAGTAGATTATTACTTAAAAACGATGGTGGATGAGATCATCGGGATGATGGACAGGGCGGCTTCCCAGAGGGGGTTGATCCTAAAGTATGAATGTGACGAAACCATACCCTGTCGTTATTGTGGTGATGATGGCAGGATCAAACAGATCCTGATCAATATACTCAACAATGCAATAAAGTTCACGAAAAAAGGATATGTACGCGCATCTGTTACCGGAAAGCCCGGAAGGAACGCGGATGAAGAATGGATCACTTTTTGTGTGGAGGATACCGGCTGTGGTATTCGTGAGAAAGATCTGGATAAGATTTTTGAAGATTTCAGACAGGTGGATTCTAAGCGAAACCGGAGTGTAGAAGGTACCGGACTGGGGCTAGCCATTGTGAAACACCTGGTGGAACTGATGGAGGGTACGATCAAGGTGGAAAGCACCTATGGTGAAGGAACGACGGTTACGATCACGATCCCCCAGAAGATCGTAGACAGTCGGCCGATTTCGCAGATGCCGGAAATTCCACAGGCAGAGCAGACAATTGAGGATATGTTCATTGCGCCAGACATCAAAGCGCTTATCGTTGATGATAATTTGATCAACCGTAAGGTGGCAAGGAGATTTTTGAAGAATTATTCTTTTGATCTGACAGAGGCGGAAAGCGGTCCGGAAGCTATAGAATTGGCGCGTTCTATTCGGTTCGACATTATCTTTATGGATCATATGATGCCCGGTATGGATGGTATTGAGGCGGCGGAGATCATTCGTAAAGATTGCGGTGAAAATGGGACGGCTCCGGTTATGGTTGCATTGACTGCCAATGCCATGGAAGGTATGCGGGAACATTTTTTGAAACACGGATTTCAGGATTTTATTGCGAAACCTCTTGACAGGAAAGAGCTGAACCAGCTTTTGCTGCGCTGGATTCCGGAGAATTGCAGGCAGGCTGCTGAGGAAAAGAGTGAGGAAATCAAACCTTTGGATCCGGAGGCATTTCAGATCGAAGGGGTGGATGCGGATATTGCGAGACAATATCATTCGGATGATGAAGAGGGATATTTTGAACTATTGGAGCTTTACTGTGTGGATGGCAAGCGTAAGGCAGAGCTTCTGCGTGAGCTTGTGGAGACGGACATTTCACGTTATCAGATCGAAGTGCATGGACTAAAGAGCGCGTCTGCCAATATTGGCGCCATGGGTGTTTCGGGTATGGCGCGTGAACAGGAGAATGCCGTAACGCGGGGGGACATGGAATTTATCTCTGAGCAGTTTCCGGTGCTGATGGCAGAATATGAGACGCTTCTGAAAAATATCGGACAGTTTTTGGAGCAGCGTAAGCAGGAAAATGAAAAAAAGGAAAAGCTTCCTCCTTTATCCGCACAGGAGCTGCGGGAACAGACAGCGGCAGCATTGGATGCATTGAAGCATTTCCGATCCAGGGAGTGCGCGGAAAGCGTGGAGAAGCTGCTGGCTCATGAACTTCCGGAGGATGCTGCAAAGCGCCTTTTGCAGATACAGGAGCAGTTGAGGCTATATGAGGATGATAATGCGGAAGATCTTTTGGGGCAGCTTGTGGATACCCTTGAAAAGAAGGGAGAAAACGGATGAGTAATATAACTTATAAAAGGTGTATACTGGCGGTGGATGATACGGCAGTTGTCCTGACAAGGATTTTATATACCTTGCAGGATACTTATGATGTGATCACCATCAATTCAGGAGAGCGGGCGTTGAAATATCTGAAAGAGAATAAACCGGATCTGATCTTGCTTGATATCCGGATGTCGCCCATGGACGGTATTGAGACGCTGCAGTCGATCCGCACCATGGAAGGGCGGGAGGATATACCGGTGATCATGCTTACCGGCGTGGAGGATAAGGATAGTGTTTTAAAGAGCGCCAAACTTGGGATTTGTGATTATATACGCAAACCTTTTTCTTCTGAAGAATTGCTCAAAAGGATACGCAGGGCTTTTGAACAGGAAGCTCAAAAACAGGCAGAGGAAAAATAAAGACAGGTAGAGAATATAAATAATAACAATAGGGGGTGTTCTATGAAATGAATAACGCTATGGAACAGGAGGAACTTGAACAGATACTGGATCAGGCAGTTCAGGATGTGACGGAGCGGACTGCCGGTGTACATCTGTATCAAGGCAAGCAGTCATCGGGAGACGATCTTTGTACGGTTCAGATCACATTTGACAGAGGATTTAACACCAGTCTTACACTTTGTGCCGACACAAGACTGCTGTATCGTATGGCTTGCAATTCTTTCCATGAGGAGTCGGTTACTCCGGAAGATATGGAAGAATTTAGCAAAGAATATTTTAATGTACTTTGTGGAAGGATAGCGGGAGCCATGTTTCGCGCCACACAGATCCCGGCTCATTTTGGACCGCCTGTGTTTTATCATGGCCGCTATGAGCCTGAGGGGCGTGAGATACAATTTGTACTCACATATTCCAATGAATACAGTGAAGGCGTGCAGTTGATTCATCATGTACCCTGTTCTGATAAGAGCGGGGATGTTGCTGGCAGGACCGAATAGAAAGGAGAGTATTAAATGAGCAAACGAATTATGGTGGTAGATGATTCCCGGTTGGTACGGGTTCAGTTGGGTGATGTTCTGGAGGGCACGGATTATGAGATCGCGGCATACTGCTGCAACGGTGAGGAAGCGATCGCACAGTATGATGAGGTGAAGCCTGATATCGTGACGATGGATATCATCATGCATGGAATGGATGGTCTGGATGCAGCAGAGATTATTTTAAAAGAACATCCGGATGCAAGGATCGTCATGGTTTCATCCCTTGCTTATGATGATACTTATGAGCAGGCTAAGGAGATTGGCGCAAAAGGTTTTGTGGCTAAGCCATTTCATAAAGAGCAGCTGCTCAAGGTATTTGAACAGGTGCTTTCTTAGTATGAATAAAAAAGAATTGTGCAAAAGATACATATTATTTATTATCAGCCTGTTTGTCGCGGCGCTTGGCGTTGCCGTAACCAAGAAGGGAGAACTTGGGGTATCGCCTATTTCTTCGGTGGCCAATGTACTTAGTATAAAATTTACGATATTGTCGTTGGGTAATTGGCTGATCGTATGGAATTGCCTGATGATTCTTGGTCAGATCGTTTTGCTGCGCAGAAAATTTCAATGGATACAATTGTTACAGATCCCCTTATCATTTCTGTTTGGTTATTTTACGGATCTTGGGATGTGGATGTTGTCCGGCATACAACCGCAGGCGTATTGGTTTCGCGCCGTACTGGTCATCGCCGGAACGGTGATACTCGGATTTGGCGTGTCACTATCGGTGATGGCCAATGTTATTATGAATTCGGGAGAGGCTTTTGTAAAGGCGGTTGCAGATACGATACATAAAGAATTTGGCAATGTAAAGATTGGATTTGATATCTTCTGCGTCGTGTTTTCGCTGCTGTTGTCAGTTCTGTTTTTTAATGGCAGGATACAGGGCTGCAGGGAGGGAACGATCTTTGCAGCAGTATGTACCGGACTGGTAGTGAAATATTCCTGCCGGTTGATTGGCAGGAAGGTGGAAGCCATCTTGCAGAGATAGGAAACACTGAGGAATTTAAGGGTAGTCTGCCGACAGTGGAAGAAATACCACCATATGTGAAGGGGACGAAGATCGGGGCTTGTATTATGATGTGTGCTTTGGCGTATGAAAGAAAAAGAACGGGAAAGGGAAGAATAAAAGAAAGAGAAAAGGCAGAGAAAAGATCATCAAGATTTGATATATATGTTTTTGCCGTGGAATAAAATAGTATAAAGAATTGATCATGTAAGGATATCCGGTGGTATATGTGCTGCCGGATATAATGTAATATGCTGAATTATTTTTGGGCGGTTATGATCATTATCGGCGTTGTATATGGCGCTCTGACGGGAAATATCGGCGCAGTCGGGGAAGCGGCGTTTTCTTCGGCAGGAGAGGCGGTAGAGCTTTGCTTTACGATGTGCGGCATAATGGCGTTTTGGGTAGGGTTGATGAAGGTGGCGGAAAGGGCAGGTATCGTAGCCGGATTGACACAGTTTATCCGGCCGTTTGTCCATTTTATGTTTCCGGATATCCCAAAGGGGCATAAGGCGGAGCAGCCGATTTCCATGAATATCATTGCTAATGTTTTAGGGCTTGGCTGGGCGGCGACGCCGGCGGGGCTGGAAGCGATGAAGGAGCTTGCGCAGCTTGAGTGTGAGCGGGGGAATCCGGCGTATCTGCCTGAGAATGGGAGCGCGAAAGGCAGCA
>DLOQ01000193.1:34375-37101 GCA_002479655.1 Lachnospiraceae bacterium UBA7480 | reverse complement strand
GAACCGCCGCCACCAGTTGAAATACACCAATCCAAAAAGCAAGGCGGTAATCCAGCGCTTCTGCCGTTATGATCTTTGCCTGTCTGCCTTTATAATGATTCTCCGCCACGATAAACACAATTCCGACCAAGATCAGCATCACAGCCACAATAACAGGCTTATAAGGCGCCATCTTCTCTTCCCNNATAAATCATCGCCGGAATACATGCTACAACGATCTTGATCCACAGGAAAATAATATCTTTCCACACCAGGATCCTGCCGAAGCACCACCCTGTTTTTTCTTTTGCAATATCCTCCGCGGAAGCGTCCGCCTTTTTCCACCCAAACGGCCAGATCTCCTTAAAGAAGATGATCACCACCGCAAGGATCGCCCCAAGCTGTATGACCACATCAAATACTTCCATAAAGGCAGCCAGCTTTTCTTCCGATTCACAGATGTTAAACCGCACCCATTCATTTAATAAGATCAGATGCCCCGTGCTGCTGACCGGCAGCCATTCCGTGATGCCTTCCAGGATTCCAAATAATATTGCCTTAAAGATCTCGATGATTTCCATAAATTGATTACCTGTTTCTTTATAATCTGCTTGTCACGATATATCAGTATTTTCTTTTGATCCCTAAAAACTTTTTCATAAGTTCATAATTGATTGCCGCATCATGATATCCCTGCAGATACAGCACCTTTAGCTTTTTGACATCCTTCTCGATCCGGTTGACCTTGACCAGCGCCTCTGGACGGAAAACAAACGCCCTGCCTTCCATTTCCTCTTTTTCAATCAACTTCAGAGTCTTATTATAACGGATATACCTCTTTTCCATATCCTCCACCAGCTTAGGATACTTTTTATATTTCGCGCGGATCAGTGACATCTGAGAAGACGGTTTCTTACGGTAACCATAAGGCTGCGTCAATATGATCACGTTCTTTTGATTTCCATCCTTGATCGATCGGCGGATCGGAATGGAATCCGAGATCCCGCCATCCAGATACTTTTTACCCCCGATCTCCACATTGCGTGAAACCAGCGGAAGGGATGCGGACGCACGGATCGCGATAAGATCCTTATACATATCCTTTAGTTCAATATATTCCGGTCTGCCCGTTTCTATGTTGGTCACAACGGCGTAACCTTTACCGGGATAATTTTTAAATGCTTCATAATCATAGGGATTCAACTCATTAGGGATGCGGTTATAACACATATCCGCCCCGAACAGATCCCCTGTTTTAAACAGGCTGTACGGACTGCAGTAATCTCTATCATCCAGATAATCGATGGAAACTTTTAATGCACGTCCATTCTGCCCTGACATATAGCTTGCCAGATGACACGCCCCCGCGGATACTCCATAACAGGAAGAAAACTGCAGACCTCTATCCATAAAAAAATCCAAAATACCGGCAGTATAGAGTCCGCGCATTCCTCCGCCTTCCAAAACAAGACCTGCCTTTATCATGATCTTCATCCTCCCTTTCTCTCGTCAATACTCATTTTTCACAAATTTTCTTAAAGCTTCCAGTGAGCGATATACCTTCTCCGTATCCACACAGTATGCCATCCTGAAATAACCCTTTACGCCAAAGGAATCACTTGGCACCAGGATCAGATCATACTTCTTTGCCTTTTCGGAAAATGCAATCGCGTCTTCTTCCAACGCCTTCGGGAAAATGTAAAATGTCCCGCCCGGCTTCACACATTCAAATCCCAGATCAGTCAGTTCCTGATAAAGGATATTCATATTTGTCTCATAAACGGACAGATCGCTTGTCTTATCGATCACTCTTGTCACGGCAAGCTGGATCAGGGACGCCGGACAGTTATGTCCCGTTCCTCTGGAGATCTGACAGCACATCGGCACGATCAGCTCCGCATCCTTGCATTTTGGATTCACGGCAATATATCCAAGCCTCTCACCGGGGATGGACATGGATTTTGAATAGGAATAACAGGATAGAGTATTGTCATAAAATTTTGAAATATACGGCGCGTCAACGTCTTTAAATACAATCTCCCTGTACGGCTCATCGGAAATAATAAAGATCTCATGACCATATTCCTTTTCCTTTGCCCTTAAAAGATCCGCAAGCTTCCTGATCGTATCGGAAGAATATACGATACCGGACGGATTGTTCGGCGTATTGATCAGAACCGCCATGACCTTTTCATTCAGCATTTCCTCAAACGCTTCAAAATTGATCTGAAAATCCTTTGTATTGGCAGGCACTACTTTCAGTACCGCCCCCGTCTTATTGATATATGGATTATACTCCGGAAAATACGGCGCAAATGTCAATACCTCGTCGCCCGGCTTTGTCACGCAGCGCACCGCATGCGCAACCGCACCGGCAGCTCCCGACGTCATAAAGATGTGGTCGGTCTTATAATCCATGCCAAATCTCTTATTTAATGACTTTGCCGTCGCTTCTCTGGCTTCAGGATTGCCCGGATTCGGACTGTATCCGTGAAGATATGCGGAATCCTTCGTCTGAAGCAATTCGATCATTGCCTCTGTCAATTCCTTCGGCACCGGCACGGACGGATTGCCCAGACTGTAGTCAAATACATTCTCATAACCGATCTCTTTTCCCCGCTCCGTTGCATAAACAGACAATGCTCTGATCACGGACGGCGCGCTCAGCATCTCCTTAAATTCCTGTGAAATCATATCCTACTCCTCCTAAAATTTTAATTATATTTAATAGGTGATTGCGAAACTCT
>DLOQ01000193.1:30274-34235 GCA_002479655.1 Lachnospiraceae bacterium UBA7480 | reverse complement strand
CAGAGTTTCGCAATTACCTGAAGAATATTTAATAGATATTTGCGAAACTCTTAATAACGTAAATCTTATTGTACAGCATTGACAAATACAATTCAAACGGATTTCTACAGCAACGGCGAAAGCACCTTTAATACGCTCTGTACAAACCTCTGGCGGATCGGACGCTTCTTCCATCGTTCATAACTGATCTCTTCACATTGCTCCAGCGTCTTTAAGAAATCCTTCTTGATCTCCAGAACCGCCTTATCATCTGCCAAAAAGACAGCGTTTTCGTGGTGGAGATAAAGGCTGCGGTAATCCAGATTGACCGTTCCGCATACGCCGCACTCATCATCTACAACTACATTTTTTGCATGGATAAATCCCGGTGTATATTCATAGATCCTGACTCCCTTTTCCAAAAGCTTGCCATAATTTGACACCGTAACCATATATACATACCATTTGTCATATCTATGAGGCGTTATAATCCGCACATCCACACCGCTTTCTACGGCCTGCACAAGCTGATCCCTCAGATGATAATCCAACACCAGATAAGGCGTTGTAATATAGACATAATCCCTCGCCTTATTGATCAGTCTGCTATAGACCCCACAGATCGGATTGTTGGGATTGCGGTGCGGTCCGCCCGAAAACGGCTGCACAAATCCCGTTCCCTTGGCCTCCCATCTTGGAGCATACTGTCCGATATCTTCCTGCTTTTTGTCGGAATGCTTCCACATTGTCAAAAAGGTAGCTGTCAGGCTGTACACCGCCGCTCCCTCCATACGGATGGCGCTGTCTTTCCAATGTCCGAAACGATCCAGCTGATTGATGTACTCATCTGCCAGATTGATGCCGCCCGTATAGGCGATCGTACTGTCTATAATCGTAATCTTCTGATGATTCCTGTAATTAAACGACAGGGATTCTACTCGCTGCTCCAGAGGCGCAAAGGAATACAGCTTGATGCCATCCTTTTTCAGCTCCTTTTTCAGCTTGCGGACACCCATATAGAGGCATCCGAAATCATCAACAAGCAGTCTGACATCTACCCCCTCCGCCGCTTTCTTTACTAAGATCTCGCGGATGCGTTTCCACCATTCACCATTATATACAATAAAATACTCCATGAAAATACTTTCTTTCGCAGCGGCAAGGTCTTTCATAAAGTCTATTTCCATATCATCTCCCAATGGATAATAAACCACATCCGTATCCTTATAGACTGGGAAGCCGTCTTTTTGCAGATAACGCGAAATCTGCACCTTGTTAAGATGTACCGATTCAAAATCCTCAGCCACTTCCGGACTTTGCATCAGATGCGCCTTCATATCCAGTTCAATATCCAGCAGCCGTTTATGGAGCTTCTTATCCTTTGCCTGACTGCCCCACAGATAATAAAGGATAAACCCAAATCCCGGAAGCGCCAGGATGATCATGATCCAGAACTGCCGGTTATAATTATCCTCATTTACCAATTGAAAGATTACAACAGCAGAAAACAATTCCAATGCCAAATAGATCCCCACCGCATACTGCTGCAGATATAGAACCAGATCGGCAACCAATACTATCTGCAGCGCCAGCGCCGCCAGAATGGTACATAATCTGATGACCGCATAATATTTTGCTTTTCTCTTATCCCTCTCCATATGATAACCACACTTCTTTCTTATATTGAAAACCTTTTCATCCTTGAAAACTATCCGGAGACACTATATTACAACATTTCTTTCCTCACCCCGTAAAAATGCTTCTATGTTTTTATAGACTTCCTCAACCACCCTCTGTCTTGCTTCATTGCTCGCCCAAGCCATATGCGGCGTAATGATCAGACGGTTGGAATCCATCAGCCTGCTCAAAGGATTCTCCGACGTGATCGGCTCCTGCTCCAATACATCCAGACCGGCGCCTGCGATCTCCTCCTCCATCAAAGCATTATACAGAGCTTCATTATTGACTACTGCTCCCCTTGCCACGTTGATCAATACCGCGCTTTTTTTCATCTTATGTAACGCCTCGGCATCTATGAAATACTTCGTATTCTCATTCAGCGGACAATGCAGGGACAACAGATCCGATTCCTTTAAAAGCGTATCCTTATCCACCGCCTCATAACCCTTCACCACATTCTTCCCTGTGGTGGAATAATAAATTACCCGGCATCCGAAAGCATCCGCCACCTTTGCAACGCCCCTGCCAATATTCCCCATACCGACGATCCCCCACGTCTTCCCCCGTATCTCCGCATACGGCAGATCAAAATGGGAAAACCGATCCTGCTTCGCGTAATCACCGCGCTTCACATATTCATCATAATAATGCAGATGCTCCAATACGAAAAATGCCAACGCAAAGGTATGCTGCACAACTGCGGGCGTACAGTAATCTCTGGAATTGACGACACGAATCCCGCGTCTCTTACAATAGTCCAGATCAATATTATCATAACCGGTCGCAAGCTCACAGATCAGCTTTACCTTCGGCGCATCCTTTAAAGTCTCCTCATTTAACGGCACCTTATTGGCAACCAGGATATCCGCATCCCTGATTTTACCAGCAACATCTTCTTTTAGGGAATTGCCGTAAGCAGTCACATGACCCAGCTTATCATAACAGCTGATATCGATATCCTTACCTACGCTGTTCCTTTCCAAAATCACGATATTCATCGCGTGACTCCTCCATATCTGTATTCTGTCTAAAAAAGGCAGGGGTATCCCCGGATTGAGATACCCCCTCTTTATTCATTATCATAGACCGGATACAAAGCGCGTCTGTCAGATTACAGTCTTTTCAGAAGCTCTTCCCTCTGTGCCTCATATCCCGGTTTGCCAAGAAGCGCAAACATATTCTTCTTGTAGGATTCCACACCGGGCTGATTAAACGGATTCACTCCTAAGAGATAGCCGCTGATACCGCAGGCAAATTCAAAGAAGTAAAATAATTCGCCAAGATAAAATTCATTTACTTCCGGTACATGGATCATCATGTTGGGAACCTGTCCGTCCGTATGGGCAAGAACAGTTCCGTTCATCGCGCTCTTATTGACAAAGTCAACGTTCTTACCCGCAAGATAGTTCAATCCGTCAAGATCTACCGGCTCCTCCTCAATGATGATCTCCTCTCTGGAAGTCTCAACATCAATGACTGTTTCAAACAGATTTCTGGAACCGTCCTGGATAAACTGTCCCATGGAATGAAGGTCTGTGGTAAGATCAACGCTTGCAGGGAAGATACCTCTCTGATCTTTTCCCTCTGACTCGCCGTACAGCTGTTTCCACCACTCTGATACATAATGGACTGCCGGTTCATAATTGGCAAGGATCTCGATGCATTTCCCTTTTCTGAGCATAATGTTACGAAGCGCTGCGTACTTCAAAGCATCATTCTCTTCATAGTCCGCTTCCAATGCGCGCTTTCTTCCGGAAGCCGCGCCTTCCATCAGCTTATCAATATCAGCGCCGGATACCGCGATCGGAAGAAGTCCCACTGCCGTCAATACGGAAAAACGTCCGCCAACATCATCAGGCACAACGAAGGATTCATAACCTTCCTCTGTCGCAAGATTCTTCAGCGATCCCTTTGCCTTATCTGTAGTCGCATAGATCCTCTTTGCCGCGCCTTCCTTGCCGTACTTCTCCTCCGCCATCTTCTTAAGTACGCGGAATGCGATCGCAGGCTCTGTCGTCGTACCGGACTTCGAGATCATATTCAGGGAGAAATCCCTGTCTCCGATCACATCGATCAGATGTTTTAAATAAGTGGAGCTGATCGAATTGCCGACAAAATATATCTCCGGCGTCTTTCTCTGCTCCTTGCTGATCACATTATAAAAGCTGTGACCTAAAAATTCGATTGCCGCCCTTGCTCCCAAATAAGAACCGCCGATCCCGATGACGATCAGTACGTCCGAATCGCTCTGGATCTTTGCTGCCGCCTTTTTGATCCTCGCAAATTCTTCCTTATCATAATT
>DLOQ01000193.1:23903-30249 GCA_002479655.1 Lachnospiraceae bacterium UBA7480 | reverse complement strand
CTAAAACCGGCTTTTTCATCTGCTCCACTTCATGATCCTTCACAAAGGAAGCTGCCTTGGAATAATCAAATGTTACCTTTGAACTCATCTTACTTCGCTCCTTTTTATAATATTAGTATCCATATATTACCATTTGCTTTTTACTTATAATAGTTTAGCAAAGTTGCTTCTTTTATTCAAGAGAAAAAGCGGAAAATTCAAACCAACTTTGTAAAAATAACGCCTGACAATTATCTATCTATTAAAAATCCTTATACAGTTCATCAAGCGAAATATGCCCAATGTGTGAGTCATTCGTCTTTTCGATTCCGGCTTTCGTGATAAACATATATTTATAGCAATTAAGCCCTGTTTTCTTCACCTGCTCTATTTCCGCTTTTACTTCCGAAGCTGTTAATGAGTTCTTTTTGAATTTTACTTCATAAAATACATATCCATTCTCATCTTCTGTAACAATATCAAATTCTCCATTTGTACGATTCTCCGGGTCATCATAATAATATTTTCCGATTTTCTCAAATATCGGATTCATGAGTCCTGCCCGATTTTTTCGAATCAGATATTGCTTTGCTATCTCCTCAAATTGAAGAGGTACATACTTTTCTTCAAAGTCATTTTCTATATATTTCCTGTAAAATACATCAGAGTCCATGATATTAAGCTGAGAAGTATACCTGAAAATATATTTATAGTAAAATAGGGACAAATTGTCGCAGATATAATAACCTGCTTTTCTCTTGTTATTTTCATCATTGATAGGAACCGTCTTCTTAACAACTTCCAATTGAATGAGTTTGCCTAATATATCAATAAGGGTTGGTCCGCTTGAAACATGTGACTGCGACAAAATATCGCTATATTTAGAATATCCCTTTGACAATGCTTCAAAGGTTTCGTTAGCATTAACAATCTTAGATAATTCCCCCTTTAAATACATTGGAACTTCATTTTCCAATCGCGCACCGGATGAAGCAATTAAATCTATTATATTCTCCTTTACAGACTTCCTATCATCCACTTGTTTATTAAAATGAGGAATTCCTCCAAAAACAGAATATATTCTAACTTTATCCTCATCAGAAAAATTCGGATAAAATTGTGCAGACTCATAATAATCCATGGGTTTTAAGTCAATGACAAGATTTGTTCTTCCAAATAACGGATTGGAATGTTCAATTAATGACTTCATAACTTCTACATAAGAGCCAAGAATTATGAGTGTAAGCTTTGATTTGTCTTTATTATTATCAATCAATGATTGCAGTATGCTGTCAAGCCCCTTTACACACTCTCTTAAATAAGGATATTCATCTAATACCACTACCATCTTTTTATCAAACGCCTGCTTAAATAGGAAACTTAAAGATTCCTCAATCCCTGTAAATCCAAGCTTAGGTAAATTCAGGTTTTCTGAAATTATGCTGCAAAAACTTTCGACATTGCTCTGCTCTGTCGTTTGCTTGCACTCATAATAAATGCCCGGCACCTTGGACTGTTTTAATGCAGTCTTCACAAGCTCGCTTTTCCCAACTCGTCTCCGCCCATATATAAGCGCAAAACGCAATTCGTCTGAATCGATTTCTCTGCCAAGCTTTTTTAACTGTTCTTTTCTTCCAATAAATTCCATAAATTAATTCGGTCCTTTCCGATTCGGTTTCAATCGAACTAATTTTATAATACTACCGGAATCCAATATTGTAAAGATTTGGTGACTAATTTCGTCTTTTCATTATTTTATTTAGATATCCACGCAACCGCGATGGCACCGGGACCGGCATGTGTTCCTATGGTGCCGCCTACCGTTCCAACAGAAAGTTCCAGTTCCGTGACATGATCCGCCCACAGCGCGGCATTATCTTCTATGTATTTATGCATCAGCTGGTCACTCAGTCCGGTATATCCGAGAAAATAAGGTTTATCAAAATCAATTCCGCCGGATTCCCGGATCCTTTCTATGATAAAATTGTTGGCTTTCTTAGAACCTCTTGCTTTGCCGATCACCACAACTTCTCCGTTTTCAATGGCAACCACCGGTTTAATAGACAGCATCTCTCCCGCAAAAGCAACTGTTTTAGAGACACGTCCGCCCTTCTTCAGATATTCCAGCGTATCTAAAAGAGCAACCAGACGGATTCTTTTCTTGATACATTCCAGTTCTTTTACAATAGCCTCTGCGTCCATTCCGTTATCTTTCAGCCGCAGGGCATATTCTACCAGAACATGTTCCCCTACGGTCACATTTTCGCTATCTACCACATAAACGGAATCCGAATACTTCTCTGTTGCCATCACCGCGCTCTGCCATGTCCCTGAAAGCCTGCCGGAAAGGGTAATAATAATTACTTTTTCCCCCTGAGCTACCGCTTCTTCTACCGCCTTCTGAAAAGTATAAGGCGGAATCTGGCTTGTGGTAGGCAGGGTGTCACTTTCAATCAGTTTTTCGTAAAATTCTTTATGGGACAACGTAACACCATCCTGATACTGTTCTTCACCAAAAGAAATTGTCATGGGAATCACCGTAAGGTCATCTCTTTTATTATCCGTAATATCCGATGCAGAATCTGTTATAATCCGTATTTTCATAAAAATAACTCTCTCCTTTTCTATCTTTTGACCAATGGTCAAATAATATAATGTGCAATTATAACATTCTATTTGACCACTGGTCAATACAGTTGCCGCAAAAAATAAAATATTATTTTAAATGATTTAAGCATACATTTTCAGGTTTTTGTGGTATTATATTTTATAAAATGGCAGGATGGAGGACTATATGGTATTGAATGACAAACGCAATCTGATACTGGATTCTCTGGAAACACTTCTGGAAGAAAAAAAATTACAGAATATCTCGGTCAGCGATATTGCCCGAAAAGCCAAGATCAGCAAGGGGAGCATTTACTATTACTATCCTTCCAAGGATGCCATTTTTAACGCTCTGATTGAACGAAGCTATAAAATACCTCTGGAAACAGCAAAACAACTGGCTAATCAGCCCGAGATCCCTATTTTTACAAGGATAGCGATGTTATTCCAGTCCTGCCGCAGCGTATCCGCTACCTTTATCCGCGAAAACCGCTCGCAGGAAGTAGCTTCCATACAGGAAAAAGCGTATATCCACCAAAAATATACCAATTATATGATCAAACAATTAAATCCGGAACTGACGTCAATGATCAGACAGGGGATCGAGCTTGGGGAGATTCATTTTGATAATCCGGAAGCGCTTGCGGAAATTGTATTAATTGTGTTAGTGATCAAGCTGGATAATACCTTGATCCCCAGCAGTGAAGAAGAGATCGAAAATACCCTGACCGGACTGATCAGTTTATTGGAAAAAGGCGCCGGTATCCCCACAGGCGCCTTGCAATATCTGTCTCCCAGATAAATATAGATTTTTCAGGAAAGAAATTCCCTCAAAAGCATCTCCAGTTCATCATCTCCCATATGTCCGGCATCATCTTTCCGGCTCTTTGCCATCCGTTTTTTTTCGGATGTCTTTGCTCTTACTGTAGGTGATTCCGCATCCTCATATGCATCCGACGCGATATCTTCATCTGTATATCCGATGTCCTCTGCATCTTCTGCCTCTTCATCTTCATCTTTTTCATAATATCCGGCTTTTCTTTTCATCCCGGACATACTGCTCCTTCTCTTACGAAATCCCAGCTCTTCCTCCGTCATATCCGCCATGCGCATACTTTCCGGAAGCAGCTCCAGACGCTTTACCATATGATTTTCCATATAGTCGACCAGATTCGTCTTTAACACCCGCTTTTTCCCTGCAATATCAATTGCGGAGGAAACGCTGAAATAAACATAAAGACCAATCATGCTGATGATATAATAAGGCATCAGCGTTAAAAAACGGTCTCCCCTGGTGATTCCGATATAAATACCCATACCCGATACAAATACGGAAAATAGTACCAGCTGCCCCGACCAATGCTGCAGGCTGATCAGGCTGATATTTCCTATCCTCAGATGATTGATAAATTTATCTATAAAAACAGGTATGTTGGTCACTCCTCCATTCATGCGATAACAGTTTGCAAATTTTTTTTTGCACTGTTTCAGGAGCTGATTATCCGTAGCAGTCATATTATCGGTCTCATTAATCATATTCTGATATAAGAGTCCAATCATAATTTGGAAAATTATGCTCAATACTATGAGAAGGACAACAATCCCGATGATAACATTGTGGCTCATATGTAGTCTCCTTTCTTTATCTACTATGACAAGGTGATTGCAAAATAGTCTTGTCCAAAATGTCTTGCAATTACCTATCTACTGAAAACATTATAAAATAGATACCTTTATGTCTCAAGATATAAGGCATCGCCTTTCATTTACATTTTCTCCCATAATTTTATGTAAATGACTGGAAAGAATTTCTCAATTGTGCTATTATTTTTCATAATGATAAGGAGGAGATAACATCATGGTATATCATACACATGGAACCTGTTCTTCCCAGATCGATATAGAACTGGATCAGGACACGATAAAATCCGTTCAGTTTACCAACGGCTGCAACGGCAATCTGCAGGGCATCTGCGCATTAGTCAAAGGCATGAAGGCACAGGACGCCATTGACAAGCTGGAAGGGATCAAGTGTGGCACGAAAAATACATCCTGTCCGGATCAGCTTGCCCGCGCATTAAAACAAATGATCCAATAATATTTGAAATGTAAGCCGTGGCAGGACCACGGCATTGGAGGCTATCAATAATAATATGAAAAAGATTGTTTTGACAGGCGGCGGCACCGCAGGACATGTTACGCCAAATATTGCTCTGCTGCCTACGCTCCGTTCGTTAGGTTATGATATTTCTTATATAGGTTCCTATGACGGGATCGAAAAACGTCTTATCACGGATTTCGATATCCCTTATTACGGCGTGGCGACCGGCAAATTCAGAAGATACCTTGACCCCAAGAATCTTACCGATCCTTTCCGTGTCATCAAAGGATATCGGGAAGCGTTAAAATACCTAAAACAGATCCGTCCGGATATCGTATTCTCCAAAGGCGGTTTTGTTTCCGTTCCCGTCGTCCGTGCTGCAGCCGCCTTAAAGATCCCCTGCATCATCCATGAATCCGATCTGACGCCGGGTCTGGCAAATAAGCTCTGTATTCCCGTTGCTAAAAAGGTATGCTGCAATTTTCCGGAAACGCTGAAATGCATCCCGAACGATAAAGCCATCCTCACCGGTTCTCCGATCCGCGAGGAGCTTTCCAAAGGGGATAAGATCGCAGCGCTCAATATGTGCGGATTTACCGCCAATCTTCCGGTGATCCTGGTCATTGGCGGCAGTCTGGGCGCCAATGCCATCAATACATGCATTAGAAAGGTACTTCCAAGGCTNNCAATACATGCATCAGAAAGGTGCTTCCAAGACTTTTGACTGATTTTCAGGTGATCCACATCTGCGGAAAAGACAAAATCGATAATCTTTTGTTAAATACAACGGGATATAAACAATTTGAATATGTAAAAGCAGAATTAAAAGATATGTTTGCTTTGGCGGATATTGTTATCTCAAGAGCCGGCGCCAATGCTATCTGTGAACTGCTTGCCTTAAAGATCCCCAACCTGCTGATCCCCCTGCCCGCCAAAAGCAGCCGCGGAGATCAGATCTTAAACGCGGAATCCTTTGAAGCGCAAGGCTTTAGTATGGTTCTGAAGGAAGAAGATCTGGATGACAATACTTTGTTGGAAAAGATCCATGAGCTGTACTTTACCAAAGATACCTACATCAAAAATATGAACAAATCCGTCACGCACGACTCCATCCGGACGATTGCGGGATTGATTGAAGACACGGTAGCAGAAAGCAAAAAATGATTTCCTGCTTCTTTATATGATACTGTTTTTTACCTGTTCCAGTTCTTCCTGTGAAACCTCAGTAGGTTTCCACAGGATGTTCTGTCCGTCACCCTGATATCTCGGTATCAGATGAAGATGATAATGCATCACCGTCTGGCCTGCCACTTCGCCATTATTCTGTACAATATTAAATCCGTCACAGGAAAGCTTCTCCGTCATCTTTGTCGCCAGCTTCTTCGCCAGCACCATTACCTTTGACGCCGTTTCGTCCGGCAGTTCATAAAGATTGGCGCTATGCTCCTTAGGGAGGATCAGCGCATGCCCCTTTGTAGCGGGGCCGAGATCCAGGATCACACGGAAGTCTTCATCCTCATAGATCGTCTTCGACGGAATCATTCCATTTGCAATCTTACAAAATATACAAGTATCCAGCATTTTTCTTACCTCACTTTTCTATATGGTTTACTAGGTGATTGCGAAACTCTGTTCAAATTCTTTCCTATTGTGCATCAT
>DLOQ01000193.1:13909-23848 GCA_002479655.1 Lachnospiraceae bacterium UBA7480 | reverse complement strand
TGCTTATGAATTTGTCAATGCTGCACAATAATATTTACGTTATTGAGAGTTTCGCAATTACCTTCTATATGGTCTACTTCATAAACGGAAACATACTGTCCAGTATCCGCAGGCTCTTGAAATCACCCTTGGAGACAATGCTTCCTTCCATAAATCCACCCTGAAATGTCTTGCGACCATCCACGATCTCATCAAAAGTATCCACATCCATCGTAAGCTCGATATCCTGTCCGCTGATTTCTTTCTCCTGGATCACAAGTTTTGCATTGTCAATCATGATGACAAACGGAACTGCTTTCCCGCGGAGATTGATCTTGTATTTCAGATGCGTCTCCGGCTGCGGAAGAAATACCTTTTCAAACAGTTCTATATAATTCCGCTGATTATTTTTTGGCGTGTTTCCAAGTTTTCCCTTAAATATATTGGCAAGCTCCTGAATATCCTTTTTCTGCCTATCTACATACTGATCATCAGAAACATATTCCGAAAGCTGCTCTGCTTCCTGCTGGCTGAAGAAGTTGTCCATCGTCTTATAAACCTTCTGCTTCACAGCCATGCCGCTTGCCGGCAGGGAACTGATCTTCTGATTGATCGAACGATAGATATTCTCCGCGCATTTTTCAATGATCGTCTGATACTGTTCACTGCGTTCCAGCTCCGCTACATCAGGGATATAACCGCAGATGCCGTTACAAGTGATCCCGCCCAATGCTTCCCACGCGTTGATCAGATCCAGCTGCCCTTCCTTTTCCCCATAAGTTGTGGACATCACCACCGGAGCCATATATGTCTGCCGTATCTTTTCCTTATCGCCAAACAGCCAGCAGGCATCCAAAAAATTCATGATATAACCGCCTACGCCGTGCCATTCCACGGTAGATGCCAGAATCACCCCGTCCGCTTCTTTTAACGTCTGCGGCAGTCTGGAAATATTATTCTTCTGGTCGTACAGGTCATACTTTTCAACACGGACATTTAACTCTTCCAATACCTGCATCATTTTCTTGACCACAAACATCGTCGGATCGCCAATCAGTCCGCGCCCTCCATAGTAAATATTGATCCTCATGCGTCACATACCTCCGGTAATTGAAATTCTTCAAGGTATCTGATATAATCCTTTCCGGGAATCGGCTTTGAGAAATAATATCCCTGAAAATAATCACATCCCAATTTCAGCAGCTTAACGATCTGTGCTTCCGTCTCCACGCCTTCTACCACAACATGAAGTCCCAGCTTGTTAGTCATATTAAAGATACTCCGTAACGTAAAATCTGCCTTTTGATTCGTCTCTGAAGACCAAAGGATACTTTTGTCGATCTTTAAGATCTGGAACGGCATCTGATACAGATACGATACGTTGGAATATCCCGTTCCGTAATCATCCAAAGAAAGCGAAACGCCATTTTCCTCAAAATAATTGATATTACTGATCAACGCTGCATTAGATACCATCGCCGAAGATTCCGTAATTTCAAAATTGATCTGACTGCTGCTTAATCCATACTCCTTCATGATCTCTAAGAAATTCTCCGCCAGTTTATGGTGCATGCATTGTTTTACAGACAGATTGACTTCAATATACTCGATCCCAAAAGCCGTGAGATTTTCCTCCATAAAGAAACGGCATACCTCTGTAAATACCTTCTTCCCAATCTCTAAGATATAACCCTCGCGCTCGGCAAGCGGCACCATAATCTCCGGAGAAATAAAGCCCAGCTTATCATCATTTAACCGCACCAAAGCCTCCGCTGCGACAATGCGCTTTTCTTTCGTGGAAAAGATCGGCTGATAATAAACCTGAAATTTATCCTTCTCCAGACCCCGCTTGATCGCCTCTATGATATCCTTCTCATAATCCTCTCCAATGATCTCATCCGCTCCGTATACATGATCGATGATCCCCTCTTTCCTTCCTACAACGCTGATCAGACGCACAAAATCCTCATATACCGGAACATCCTCCGGACATTTCGCCTTGACATAGCTGGCAGACAAAATTGCTTTCATCCCTCCATTTCTCCATGCCTGCTTAAATCTCTGGGCGATGGCTTTGATCATATTCTCCGTCTGTTCCTCTTCCATGACCTTCATCTTGAGCGCAAGCACATTATCATCCACCCGGAACACATTAGTTCCTCTGGTAAAGACCGTCAGGAAAGAGACTACATCGGATAACATCTCATTGACCGAATCCTGACCAAGCGAATCCGTCAGTATCTTAAAATCATGGATCCTGATGAATAAGATAAAAAACGGGGACTTGGTTTTATAATCCAAAGCAACTTCATCCAGCAGAATATCACGGTAAAGCGCATTCGCCTCATCAAATTCTTCATCCGGACGCTTCACCGAATAAACCATACAGATAACGCACAATGCCATGATAAAGAAAAATATCCTCTGCTCCGGAAAGATCCTCTGTATCATATTGGCACAGAATATAAAAGCAACGCAATTTAAAATGTAGGTGATCCTTCCGAATCCTATCGTCTTCCTATAGCGTATAAAGATCAGCGTGGTAAGTACAGCATAGTATGCCATATAGATCTGCATGATCTGTGGAATGCTTCCCGCCGTGATCATACCGCGTCCGTCAAAATCAAATACCCATCCCGTCCAAACAGATGCGATCACCAGTCCGAGAAGCAAAAAATACGGGATTTCAAGACCCATCCGCCATTTTTTGTTTTTGGTCAGATCTATATTGGAAATGCCCATCAGGTACATAACGCAGATCGGAAAGATTATCTTTTGGAACAGAATATAAACAGCCGCCAGAATATCCATGATCATCATTCCCTGAAATGTCCCACTCTGGATCTGCTGGAACAGAATCACATCCATGATCGCAGAGAAAAGCATGGAACCCAGCATGACATAATATATCGTATAAATCTGCAGATTGATCCTTTTCTTGCCGCTAAAGAAGAAAAGCAGCAAAAAGTATAGGACAATTGCAACATAATTAAAGCTGAAATTATACTCCATTGCCTGCCTCCTCTAATTTCCCTTCCTTCTGCTCCGCCGCGTCTTCCATGAGATGCCTAAAACCGGTCATATCCAGCTGTTCAAAGAAGTAATCTCCTTCTGCGTAATCGCACGTCATATCCGATACCATATCAAAGAAATCCTGATCGTCGACCCCCGGCACCCCTGTTTCCATATTCAGCTCTCTGGAAAGCGCCAGCAGGCACTCAAATGTAATCCTTGCTTTTTCATTTACCAATGCCGACTGCGCAAAGCTCTTACTGAACTTAATAATCGAAAACGGCAGATCATAGATAGCTGATATATTAGTATATCCGCTTCCATATCCGGTCAGACAGAATGTCACTCCTTTATCAGCAAGCAGTTCCATATTCTCACGAAAGGTTCCCGTTGCATTGGCAATGGCATCCTCCGAGATCTGCAGACAGATCGTTGAAGGATTGACATGATATTTTTCCATAATATCGATCAGCTTATCGCTCAGTCCCTGCAGCATACACAACGCGGGAAGAATCTGTATACAAATAAAATGGATACCCAGTTCTTCAAAATTCTCCTCTCCGATCGTACGGCAGGTATATTCGAAGATCATCTGCCCGAGATTGGCCACATGACCCGCCTTCTCTGCAAATTCCAGTATTTCATCATCATAGATATATCCTAAGCTATCTTCATAAAAACGAATCGTAACCTCCACACCGATGATGCTCCTGTCTTTCAGGCGGCAGATCGGCGTATAACGCATATCAAACCTGCTGGTTTCCATAGACTGCGCCAGCACATCGCTGATCTTCTTTTCCCGCTCCAGCTCTTCCAGATCATACTTCTCAACACGCAGCGTCTCTTCCGTATAATCTTCCATCACCATACGGTCTAAGACCCCGAGCAGCTGATCAAAGGTATGAAGCTCACCCGGCATGGAGATCCTGCCGATCTTCGCTTTTAAATACAAATTACATTCCACATATCCCCAGGGCTGTCCAAACCGCTCACGGATCTCTTCAAGGATCTGTTCCATCCTGGTCTCCTGCAGATTGGAAAACTCCAGGCAGAAAACGTATTTATCTATCCTATACACATTACATTTTGTATGTAAATTTTCCAAAAAACCAACCATCTGCGACAATGCATCGTCCAGCTTTTCATAATCTGCATTAAAATCATCTTTCTGCAGATTATCCAGCATGATCATAAGCAGCTCACGACGATTTCTAAAAAGACAGTTATGGCGCATTACACTGTAAAATATTTTTTTTGAGTACGCGCCTGTCACACGGTCATTCTGCGCGCTGGGATTCTGAATAAAGAAAAGCAGTATCAATGCGCTGACCGCAATAACGGTTGTCTCCAGAACCTGCTTTGGAAACAGGAACTGAATCAGCGTGCTTGCCACGCACATAGTAATCACGCCGGCAAAAATCATCTTTCTACTAAAGGAATAATATTTCCGATAAGCAAAAATCAATCCGATCAGATAAATCAGATAATATCCTGCAATCACATAAAAAATCAAAATTCCGCTTCCACGCTGATAAGTGCCATCGGGGGTAATCGTAAACAGGCTTCCGGTCCACAGATTTGTCAGAACTATGAGATCAGCCAGAAGCACCGGAAATAAAAAGGTCAGTTTAAATACCGGAGACAGCTCCCGCCAGGATTTCGCAATGCTGAGAATATACAAGCACATCAACGGAATCACCAGGATATGCGTCGCAAAATATCCCGTAGAGCATGCTACCAGCGTACCTATCGCAACATTATCGCTTCCCAGCAGACTGGTCATGCCGAATTTAATAAGCTCACAAATAGCTGACAGGGAATTCATAACAACTAACAGCAATAAAATTTCATCCTGAAAAACCGCAATTTTTCTGGTTTTATTAAAATATATTATGATGATGAATGACATCATAACAGTAGTTATCTCATAACCTGTTCCGGCAGACACGGAAAACACCCTCCACATATTCGATAGTCTTTTATATTATATTATAAATCTTTTGGTCAGGCAAGGATTTTAGGCTATCTTTTATGCTTTTTTACGTTTTTTTGCATTTTTACATTTGTCATAAATTTGTATAGTATCCGGCAATATGCACAAAGATAAGAATAAATTTGTATAAAACGGCTATTTATGATACAATACAGAATCAGGCTGGCATTTTCCACATGATAGAAATATAGAGGCTAGAAGGAAAGGGTCGCAGATGGACGGCAGAAAATTTTTGAAAGGATTGGGATGGGTGATGTTATTTTTTGTCAGCGCAGTCGCTGTCATCATCCTGACTTTATATCTTTTGATGTGGCTTCTTTGCAACGGTCCTTCCGTTACAGCGCGCAATACTTTTGTCGCAACCATGCTGGAAACCGGCGGCATGAAATTTGTCGTTTCATGGTATCTGTCGGAAGACGAGGTACTCGCAATCATGAACAGCCGTCATGCTGCGGATGATGCCGCAGCACGGTATGCTGCATTGTCAGACTTCTCCGGACAGCAGACGAGCGCTTATACCGCCAGCGCAGATCAATCTGTGTCTGAGGATGCAGCGGCAGAGGCTGCTTCTTCCTCAGTAAGGATCGGAGACGGCACAACAGCCTCCACGCTTCCTTCTGAGATCAATGAGATCAACGATATCGGTCTGATCCCGATCAGCGGCAGGACCTTTGACGCGCAGCTCCTTGTGGTTCGCGATCCGTCCCGTATCGGCATCGCCACATCTTATCCATGGTCTTCGACCGAACGTGAAAGAAACGGTCTGACGACCGGTGAATACTGTGATACCTTTGACGCTCTTGCCGCCATCAATGCGGGAGAATATATTACGGCCGGCGTCAATTGGGGCGGTCGTCCGGTGGGCGTGGTAGTCTGCGACGGGGAGATATTGTTTAATGAACCGTCTTATGGGGATGTCATGATCGGATTTAACGACAGCCATATCCTTATCATTGAGGAAATCGGATCCATGACAGCGAATCAGTTTGCCTCCTATATTACGGAGCATGCGATCATAGACGCAGTATCCTTTAAGGATATCAGTAATGGCGACACAAATCATTTTACGAAGCTTATTGAAAACGGTGTTCCGGTCAACCTAAACGGCAGGGGCGTCGGCGCCAATCCCCGTACCGCAATCGGTCAATGCGCCGACGGAACCGTATTATTTCTGGTGACCGACGGACGCGGAACAGCAGGTCATCTGGGCGCTACCGGGCAGGATCTTATCAATATCCTTTCGGAGTACGGCGCGGTCAATGCAGCCAACTTAGACGGCGGAAGCTCCTCTTCACTTTATTATGACGGTGAATATCGGATCACTTCCTCTACGCTTTCCTATGCAGACGCTTCCAAACGGCTGCCGACAGCGTTTATTGTTACTTATTAAACAGGTTAAAGAAAGGCATGATTATTAGGCATGAAAAAGTCCGGTAAAATAAAAGTGATCTATATGATCTATCTGGCAGTCCTGATCCTGTTGATGATGGTCTTTCTTTGGTATGCGCGAAAAACGCTGATTCTTTATGAAGCATCCCAGCCGAAGTATCTGATGGACACGCTGATCACCACTCCCGGACTTACCTTATCCATGAATACGGCTGTACTGACATTTAATGAATTTGAAACATTAGAGGACTATCAGGAGCAGATAACGCTGCTTTTGGAGGATAACGCCCTGCAATATCATTTTCTGAAAGAAAGCTATACGGACGGCTCCCTCACCTATGGCATCTATGCGGGCGAAACCCCGATCGGGACAGCCGTCCTGAAACCCGTAAACACCATCACCCGCCTGATCGCTCTCCCCATCACCGACTGGCAGCTTACGGCATTGGACGCATATGAATCGTATGGAAACTACAGCGCTTCCATAACCGTACCGGATAACTATACAGTAAAGATCAATGATATCCCGCTTACCCACGCTTATGTCACCGAAAGGATCCCTTATGAAGAACTGGAATACAGTGCGGCATATGTCAGCGTACCGGAACAGGTCACTTATCAGGTAAGCGGATTAAAGCATCCGGCTCAGATCACGATCCTGGATGCGGATGGCAGCAAACTGCCGGTATCCTCCGATGTATTGGATGCGTCTTCCATTGCATCTTCCGATGTATCGGACGTATCGGATGCGTCTCCTGTTACGTCTTCCGATGTATCTGATGGCAGCGTCGTCCTTTGTTATCTTCCTGCCGAAAAGGAGATCAGCGCAGACTTACGTTCCATCGTATTGGATGCGGTAGAAACCTATTCCAACTTTTTTTCCAGAGACCTTCCGGGATGCCGGGAGAGCATAGAGCCGATACGAGGATTATTTCCGGAGGATTCCATCTATCTGACTCTGGCAGACCGGTACCGCCGTGAAGATATGCAGATCTTTTCTTCGCATACGGATACGCAATTTATCAACGAAAGCATCACGGAATATATCCCATATAATGACCGTTGCTTTTCCTGCCGCGTCTCCTTTGATAAGTCCATGACCTTATCCGGCGGACGGGAAATGATCGACACCACCGACAATGTTTATTACTTTGTACTGCAAGACGGCAGCTGGCTGATTGCCGATATCCGATAACGTACCTGTTTGGAGCAGACAATTGAAAAAACGAAAAAATTTTTTCGACAAAACAAAATATCTTTTCTCCCTTCACAGCAGAAACATCACAATGACCGTATTGCTGATGGTTATGCTGTCTGCCTGCACGCGCCCGCAGGATCCGAGAAGCATGGATAGTCCTGCCGCCCTGTCAGACAATGATGCCGCATCTGCCTCCTTCAATTCAATCGGCGATCCGGCAGAGGATCCCTTAGATCCGAACATCCCAAGAACTTATACTCTATCTGTCAACATTGGCGCGCCTGCTATTATCAATAGGAGCGATCCGGCTGAATCACAAACGGCATCTGCCGGTCCGCTTCCAGAATCCGTTACATATTATAAAACATCCTATTACGGATCAGCTTATGATGGTGTTACCTGTTCTTTTGAAAATGGCATTATCTATCTGGAGATCACTCCCGATATTGACGACGCAATGCTGACCGGCGCACGCGTCAGCTTTGCGCTGCCGGAAGAAACAAATGCCGGCAGAGATGATCTGACAACTGCCGCCGGAGATCATACCACAGAGGAGCTTCCAAAACGCGGCTGCTACTTTTATTATCCGGGCGACGTAGGAGCTTCCGATCTGCCTTCGACAGAAACAGTCGAATCATCGGCTTCTGTCGGATCGACTGCTTTCCTCGATACATCGGAACTGCTGACACCCGCGTACATCAACTCCGACGGCAGTATTGACCTGACGCAGAACCCCATCCTGTATATCGTAGATTCTGACGGCAGCATCACTGCCTATCCTGTTGTGACAAGACGACAGACCTATGATATCCCCACTCTGTTCCTTACTACAGATATGGGAGCGGAGATCGCTTCCAAGTATGAATACGTCAGCGGTAATTTTATCCTTGATGACACAACATATGAAGTCAGCATCCGTGGAAGGGGCAATACCAGCTGGCGATACTATACCCAGAAAAGCTATCTTTTAAAATTTGATGACAGGGTATCTTTCTTCGGCATGATCCCTTCTGAAAAATGGGTTCTTGTCTCCACCTACCGGGATCCCTCCCTGATCCGCAACTGCGTTGCCATGGATATCGCCGCCTGCATGGATCATCTGGAATATACGCCGGAACAGATCCCCGTGGATGTCTATCTGAATGGGGAATATCTGGGGATCTATACATTTTCCGAAAAAATAGAGGTGGATCTGCAAAAGATCAATCTGTTTTCCGGAGAAGACTATCAGCCGCCGGAAGACAGCGAAGATATGGATCTTGCCTTTTTCTTGGAGTGCGGAGGCGACCTGATGAGACCACATGTATATAGTCAGGAATATTTTATGACCGCGCACTCTCCCAGAATGTTTTTCCATTACCCTGATTTGGATAAACCTTACTCCGATGAATTTTACTATGTATATAATTATATGAATGAGCTGGATCGCGCGCTTGTCAGAAGAACCGGATATGAAGAATATATCGATGTGGATTCGTGGGTAGACTGGTTTATCGTCATGGAACTGACCAATAATACCGACTCCGCTTTCTGGCGGAGCAGCTTCCTCTACCGGCGTCCGGGAGAAAAAGTCATGTTGGGACCTGTGTGGGACTTTGATATGGCATTCGGCAACTTTGACTATGACAACAAGAGCTATGCTTACTGGGCGACTGCGGAGCAGGTCTATGACCTTGCGCAGAATCATTATATGAGCTATCTCTATCAATCGGATGATTTTATGCTGGCTGTGCAGGAGCGATGGGATGAAGTCAAAGAAGACCTGCTTGCCACGGCTATGGAATCCATCGACCGGCATGCCGAAATGGTTGCGGCTTCCCGCGTTTATAATAATCGACTACGAGGCACCAGCAGTTCCGAATATCAGGTCAATGCCCTGCGGAACTTTATTCAAAAGAGATATAACTGGATCGATATGAGTATCCATATGTACGGATATAACAGACACGAGGCGCCCTATACCGTATCGGATCCGGTACCTGAAGAAGAACTGTTTCCTGAAGGAAACGAAGGAGACGCAGGCATCGTCAGCGGCAATGAAATACCGCCGGCCACAGATACGGAGATTAATGTGATACAATAGTGTATAATAGATGTGATACTGCAAAAGAGTTAAGTCCGGATTACATAACTCTTTGTTTGAAAATAGATATTCTGAACATCTATGTTTTAACATAGATGTTCTAACATCCATAAATGAAATCATTTTTGGAATATCTATTTTCAAGTTGCGAGTTATGTAAACCTCGTGAACAGAATTGTGAAGCATAAAAAAATAAAACAATTGTTTCGCAAACGCCTATATAAATATAATATAGGCAATTGCGAAACTCTCAATAGCGTAAATGTTATTGTGCAGCATTGACAA
>DLOQ01000193.1:0-13865 GCA_002479655.1 Lachnospiraceae bacterium UBA7480 | reverse complement strand
AAGCGTGTCTGCGTTGAATTGTCAATGATGCACAAATGCGAAAGAACCGATTAGAGTTTCGCAAACGCCTAGTAGATATAACAAAATATTAAGGAGATCGTACAAAATGAGAAACGTAAAAAGCATGTTTATAGTATCCGCTGCCTGCCTGTTCTTTAGTTTCGCTGCCGCAGGCTGTAATAACCAGAGCTCCGGCAATGTAACCGACCCATTCTCCGGAGACTCCACCGTCATAATGCCATCAGGCAACTCTGTTTCAGATGCCGCAGGCGCTTCCGGCACAGACAGCGCATCCTCCCAGACAGGAACCGCCGGAGATTCCGCCTCTGAAGCATCAGACGCAAATGCTGATTCAGACAGACCGGAACCGATTGAATATACGGTCTCCGGCAATCAGATCCGTTTTACCTCCTATGATCTGACAGATACCTATGATGAAGCGTCCGCCACATTGATCCAGATGAACAATATGGAAGTGACGATTACCGGCGCAGGCGCTTCTGTTCAGGACAATAAGATCTTGATCACGCAGGAAGGAACTTATATTTTTGAAGGCCGCCTGACAAACGGACAAATCTATGTGAATGTCAGCGATCAGGAAAAAGTGCAGCTGGTACTGAATAATGTCGACATCTTTTGCAATACCTCCGCTCCCATATATATCGCTAATGCGGATAAGACGGTGATCACTCTCCCGGAGGGAACTGTCAACAGCGTCTCCGACAGCTTTGCGCCGCTGGACGAAACTGCCAAAGGGTGCATCTACAGCAAAGATGACCTGACTTTTAATGGCACCGGAACACTGAATGTCACCGGCAATTATAACAATGCCATCAGCTGCAAAAATGACCTGACGATCATAAACGGCACTTACAACATTACCGCCGCGAATAACGGTCTGAAGGGGAATGACAGCATTTCCATATTGAGCTGTACCATGAAGATCGAAAGTCTGGATGACGGATGCAAAGTGGATAATGATAAGGATGCTGACAAGGGATATCTTTTTATCGCAGGCGGTACATTTGACATTACCGCCAATGACGACTGCTTCCAAAGCACCCACGTCTTTATCATCCAAGGCGGCCATGTACTGGCAAGATGTTACGGGAAGATCGTAAACTGCGACGGATACAGCAGTGGAGAAGAAAGCTATATTTCGTCCGGATATTAAAAAAGAGCATTTCTGCTCTTTCTGGTTATTGATACAGCAGAGGATAGATTTCTATGATATCGCTATGCTGCTCATACCACTCATATAACTGCGCGACCGCCTGTTCCATCGGCAGGAACTCATATCCCCCGATCTCGTCCAAAAGACGTTCGTTGCCGGCGGTATATTCCGGCGCCAACCCCTCCTGACAAACAAAGATCTCCGGTCTTTTGCCGTTTTTTTGTTCACTGATCCCCGCAACGATGTTTGCAAGGCTCAACAGATCATATTTATTGCCGGAACATATGTTGTACTCATGATACTTCAACTCTTTACACATCATCCTGTCAAAGATCTTACAGAAATCATCAATATACAGATAATCAAAATATACATTCTTTCTGATGGAGATCGGAAGTCCTTTGATTGCCTTGCAGCACGCTCCCGAGATAAAGGTCGTTCTCCAGTTTTCATATTTGCCAAACAGACCGAACACACGAAAATTATAAATATTTTCACTTCTTAGGATCTGCTGATGTATAATATATTTGGCAAGACCATATTCGGTATCCGGGATCCTATGTGCTTCTTCCGGTTCTTTGAATATATCTTTCTCTTCTGCCGGCATATTATCTGATAATCTTCCCTGCTTACCACCCTGTGATTTTCCATACTCTTTTACAGACTTGATGTCGGTACGTTTATCATACTCCGCACCGGAGCCAAAATAAAACATCTTTCCATAAAGATGACTATACTTTTGAAAATTATAAAACATCCGAAGATCATTCTCCAGAATCTTACCTGAAACCCTTTCTTCCGGGGTATGTGGTACAAAAATCGCCCCATGGATGACGATATCAAAATGATGCGTCTTTAGATAATCCTCCACCGCCTCTTCCGACAGACAATTCAATTCTGATCTTCCCGGTGCCCATACCTGCAGGTTGTCCTTCGTAGCAAAATATTCTTTCAAATTTTTTCCAATAAATCCATTACCGCCTAAAATAAGAATGTTCAACATATCTGCAAACTCCCTGCTTATTTCTTTCACGTATATTGTATCATATTTCATATACTTATTAAATATCTAATAACCAATTTATTATTGGCAGACTTCCTTCTCCATCTGCAACAATCCATTTCTCATCCTCAGGATAGCTATGCCAGAAATCGGGCGGACAGATCCTGATGNNTCCGCCAGAAGCGCCGGCTTATAGGAAAAGGAGCTCTTACTGATCACTAAGATATCAGCACGCACCATATGAAGAAATGAATCCTGATCGGACATGTCAAAGCAGTATATCACATTCCCATACTTCTCAAAACGCTGGTAATTCTTCCTGTCACCCTGCGAAAACAAGTAGATATCCAGTCGGTCTTCAAGCTTCTCAGAAACCTGCCTTACAATATTTTCAAAATAATCCAATGACAGCCAGCGCTTTGACATCNNTTCCTTCCCTTCGCCGGCTTCCGGTCGCGCGGACTTTGTCTCTCCCGCCGCAACAATATCTCCCCGCCGGATATGCACTGCCATAGATACTCTGCCCTTCTGATAGATCAGGCGGTCTTCCTTTCTGGCCGATGCTTCTTCAAATTTCCTTTTGATATACGGAATCACCTCATATTGTTTTTGATAAAATTGATCCAGTTCCACGCTTAAAATAATTTTTTCCCCTGCATAAGAGCGGATGATCTGTCTGATCAACGTCAGACTTTCTTCTGATTCATTAAAATACGGCAGCTTTCTCATCCGGTATCCCTGTTTCTTCAGTTCTTTTACGGACACCTCATGTTCTCCAAAGCCCAGAAAATGCTCCCATTCTTTATTGCAAAATCCCGGATACGCAAAGGGTATCCCGAACAGCATCGCATAATGACACCCTCCGTTAAAATTGGCGATCTGGTGTCCGATACCCGCTCCTTCATTGGGGATGTGCGTGATATAAACCGTCCCCTGATCCGCATCCGGCGCCTGTTTCTTATTACGATGGCGGTAAGACGCATAGAAAAAATGGATCCATTTTCCCGGTTTTATCTTGGAAAACAGAAGCCAATGAAGCTTACGGTATATTTTATTTCTTATGGATGCTTTATTTTTTGCAGCGTTCGATCCCATACATCTACCAGGCTCTTTCTGTCCTTAATCCCCTATTTAGTGCGTTTCAATTTCTTTTCTCAAGAAATCCGCGTAGGCAGTTTTCTATCCGCGGTCAAAACTCCAGCTTAATCTCTTGCCTTCTCAGCCAGCCTCAGGAATTCATTGTAATCGCGCACATAATTTTTTTCATCGTATATATTGGATGCCAGCACTGATAATACCGCATCCTCTGAAAAATCAAAGATCTCCCGCCACATATAACTCGGAACATATAACCCTTCATAAGGATTTTCCAAGGAAACCTCCTTTGTAAAAAGTCCGTCATCCAGACGCACCTTACAGCTGCCGTGAATACAGATCATGATCTCATCATTGTTCCGATATGCGCAATGTCCCCGGACAACATCCTTGCTGGTCTTATACACATTATATACTCTTTTGATATGAAAGGGGATATCCTTTGTCTCTTCCAGCGCCACCAGCTGTCCCCTGTCGTCCCCATGTCCCTGAAAAACATATTTTATTACCTGCATGATATCACTCCATCTTCTTTATATGATAAAAATCACGTAATACTTACTCGCTAATATCATTCCCCTTGCCGTCTTCAGCAGCTCAAATAGAATTCTACTTCACAAGATCTAAGGATATGGCACAAAGATTCCTTCCTCATCCGACAATTCCATTAACTCATATCTGTCTGTATCATACGAAAAAACGTAAAATCCCTTTGCTCCGTCAACAACCCTGTCCGCCGGAAACCAATACTCCCTTGTACGCTGATCTCCTTCCTTCCAGTCAAATACCGAGGTGCCGTATCCCATATCATCCTGACCAATGCACGTCAATACAGTCGCCTGAAAATCGTCATGGGAGATCGGTGCGGAAGTGATCTGCATCTCCTCCTGTGAAACATGCGGCGGCTTAATAAAATAAATCGGCTGCGGCGTATTACGATCAATGCCGTGATCTGCCGTAATGATGATCGTTGCATTATCATAGATATCACCTTCGAGGTTTTTCAGCTGTCTGATATATTCCTGCATCACAACCGCAACCCCCTCCGATGTCTCTGACAGGCTGGTCTCTTCCACGGAATAAGTACCGTCCGCATTCGTATGCCAAAATTCATGAAGTCCCATTAGATGGATCACAGAAAATTTATTGCTTAACGACATATCAACGGAAAGTCCTTCCTCCATCAATACCTGATAAAAATCACCGTTTTCATGGGGAACTTCATTCTCATCCCAAAACGCCATCTCACGAATGACATTATCCGTCACTTCAAATCTCGGTTTCAAGAGATAAGGAACATACTTATAAATCGCCATTTTTTCCAGTTCTGCATACAACAGCCGATGGTCTATAAAAGGATTCGCTTTGACTGTATTGGCAATGATATCTGTCAGATTATCAATCGGTCCGATGGAGTTGTGAATAAATCCATAAGAATAAAGATCACATTCGTAATCCAAAGTATGCAGCGTATTAAAAAAATTCATGCTGCGCTCCTCATGCCAGCACATTTTTCTCCATTCCTCCTGTGGGATGCTGCAGTCAACCTCCACCCCTGTCAGCATATGCGCCAAAGACGGAGATGTAAAATTGTAATGACAATCTGCATTATTGTAATAAGTAAAATCTTTTAACGTCTCAGCAATTTCAGGATGAGCTTTCATCGTTTCCTCAAACTGTGTATTATAACAGCTATCAAACAAAAGTACAATCACATTGCTTCCCGGTGCAACATTCATCAGTCCTTCTGCGGATACGGTCATCTGGCTGTATCTGACCGGAATCGTCGTAATAAGCAGGCTGACCACCGTCACAAGCTGTACGGCGGAGATAAACGCCGTGATTCCCAGATAAATCTTCTGATACTGTTTCTTCCATACAAACGGAATCACCGCAAACACAACGGCAAGGACAATCCAGATAATAAGATTAGTCATCATTGTCCCTCGCATATTTTCCCAGTCCATAGCGCTTCCGTTCATATTCATAAGCTTCTGATTTAAAAACAGATTCTGCACATAGGAAAGGACAGAAAAGATAAAGATAAGCACATGCAAAACATTCCTCACTTTTTCCGGCAAAAATGCCAGAACTGCGCTTCCTACAAGCCAAATCAGTACAGATACGCTTAAAAAGAACCAAAAAAAGTCTTTCAGAATAAAAATAAACTCATCTGCGTTACCGGCGTAAATCTCCAAAGGGCCCAAAATTCCATAAAGTAATACCGAAAGAAGCATATAAATCAATGAAGTTTTCCATTTTTTTATAAAGTTCTGCATCCTGTTTGTTTCCTTCCGTGCTAATCATTGGCGTTACACTTATGAAATCTCTTTTATCTTACCTTCTCAACCTTTCCATTTTCCACCTTATAAACCGTATCGCAGTGCTCAATCGTCGTCAGACGGTGCGCGATCATCAACATGGTTTTCGTACCCTGCAGACCTTCAATCGCCTTCATAACTTCCTTTTCCGTCTCGTTATCAAGGGCGGAAGTTGCCTCATCAAAAACCAGGATCTCAGGATTGCGGTACAACGCTCTTGCGATTCCGATCCTCTGCCTCTGTCCACCGGAAATCCGGTCTCCGTGTTCTCCAACTTCCGTATCCAGCCCATTTGGAAGTCCCGTAACAAATTCTTTTAACTGAGCGCCCTCCAGCGCTTTCCATACCTGTTCATCATCAATGTCGCTATCCTTGATTCCAAATGCCACATTTTTACGGATGCTGTCATCTGTAAGATAGATGACCTGCGGAATATATCCGATATTTTTACCCCAGCTTTCAAGATTGTCCCTGATATCTACCCCATCCACGAGAACCGAACCTTTTTCCGGTTCCAACAGTCCCAGTATGATATCCGCCATGGTGGTCTTACCACCACCGGAAGGACCGATCAGTGCCACGGAATGACCCTTTGGAATACGTATGTCTACATCGCTTAAAACATCCTTTTCCGTACCCCGATATCGGAAGGAAACTCCCTTTACTTCAATAAAGTCGGAAAATTCCATCTTTGTTAAATCCCCATGTTCTTTTTCTTTTTGCTTTTCCAGTTCCTCAATCTCTTTAATATCATGATATACCAGATCAATGGAAGCCTTGCTGAAAATAATGCTGTTCATATAAGTTGAGATACCGTTTACAGAAGGCATAAGTTTATAAGCCGCTACACAAAATGTCGCCAGCTGCGGGATCAGCGCAGTATAGTTGTCATTGAACATCACATTCGCCCCTAAGAATAAAAGAATTCCTGAGATGCTGACGGTTTCTATCAGATATTTAGGTATGGAATTATAAATATTGAACAGATTCATGACTTTGTTCTGTTTTTTAAAATTCTTCTCATATGCGTCAACAAAATAATCTCCGTTTCCCATGACTTTGATCTCCTTCACACCCTCAAATGCCTGCCGGAGATCCTTCGACATATATGCATTATATTTCTGATTCTGTGCGCCATAAGCCCGGAAACGTTTGTTAAACACCAGAAAGATCAACACGGCGCAGATAGAAAGCAATGCCGTGATCGTAATCGTCATCCAGAAATTAGTGATAATCAGATATGCAATAATACTGACTGCCGTGATTCCATTAGAGATTACACGCAGCACATTGATAATAGTATTATACAATTCCCCCGTATCAGTGCTTACTCCACGCATCAATTCTGCAGAATTTTTTAATAAGAAAAATTCATAAGGCTGCTTAAAATACGTTTTTAACAGCCTGATCGACAATTTTCTCCTGACGTCTGCCGAAAACAGGTAAAGCTGACTGTTCATATAGACCAGATAAAAAGATTTCACAATATAAACAACCACAGTAATTCCAATCAGCCAAAGCAAAATTTCTTCCTTGTTCTCCGTCCCAATGAACTGCGACAACAAAAGCGCCATTTTGTTGTCTGATACGGTATTCTCTTCCATGGCAAGTTCTATGATCGGCAAAACGATCGCGATTCCTAAAAGTTCTACTACGGAACCCAGCGCAATTAAGATAAATACATAGGCTGTCCTTAATTTTATCTTCCTGTCAAACAGATAATTTAATTTTTTCAGTGTTTCCATCCGTATCTCCAGACATATCTTTGATATCTATTTTTCTGTTATCGCTATCTTATGCCAGTCTTTCAAATAAAACTTTTCATCCCACATACCGATCTTTGGACAGATCACATATTTTTCTGGATTTTGATTCTGATAAGCGCCCCACCAGCTGTAAGAACTGTTTGCAATAATATTATGTCGGCACCGGCTCATCAGATACATATCGTCTCTGACCGGAGACGGTGAATCATAGCTGACAAAGGTTATCTGCCGCCCGGAGGTCTTATAATATTCTCCGGCAAAGTCCATATCATCCGAAAAGATATAATAATGCGGAGTCACACCCAAATGCTCTTCCATCTTTATCATCGCCATATCATAATAAGACATCGGAAGATCCCATGCAAGACCTACATAATCGCCCCTCCGGATATGCACGGATACGCTCTCCTCCCGCTGCATCTCTTCTGCCAGCGCAGTTACGCTCTCTGTCTTTTCTTCTTTCGGCTGCAGCAATGGCAACAGTTCTTCGCGATACTGATCGAAATAATCCGGATTCTGCCAAAATCCATCAAAATACGTATCTCTTTTTATCCCAAATACGTCCGGATCATATTGGATCAACTGTTTTTCCTTATATATTGCCGTATTCCACCCTATTGCATTTTTTTTGCGGAGTCTGTTGATACCGAGCTTTCTATATAACAGCCGACTGTCATAAGGATATGTTATCAGTTTATCATAAGCAATATTCAAATGCAAAATCTCCGCCTGCCGGTTCTTTACAATATGATGATGGAGCATACTGGTATCCAGACACAGCTGCGCCTGCATTTTCTTTGACACTGCATAGCCCAGCGCATAACAAAACAGCTGATTCCCATATCCTCCCTTAATATCCACGATCACATTCACTTTTTTATTCCGTCTCTCTCTTCTGGATCATTGAATCCAACATAAATTCATCCCTATAATGCGTCATCAGATAATCCTCTATACACCGATACTGCTTCACCCGCTCAAAATTGTCTATTACGGCTTCCCGTCTTGCCTCATAATCCTGCGCGGAACACTGTTTTAGGACATCTTCAATATGAGCGCACATTCCCTCTTCCAGTGTGATAATGCCATCCATATTAAAATACTCACCGATCTTTGTCGCGCCCAGATAAATCGGGATCGTCATAGACGCAAAGCAATCCAGAATCTTTTCCGTAAAATAATACGGTTTTATATCATTTTCCACCACAATGCTGTAACGATAATCATCTAAAGCGTCCGCTTTTTTATTAATACGATTATTGCAAAACGCCCCATATCCGTCCGCCAGACCTGCTTCCACTGCCTGTTTTGCTGTCTCTACACGTAATCTATGATATTTTGTGTGTGATTTGGCAGATGCAACCACTGAAATATTTTTCTCTTTTTTCTCATAACGCCGCTCATCCAGCGCTCCTCCATTAACCGCAGTACCGTACCAAAGTCCGCTGGCGGGAATAAACAATGCGTTCTGATACTGATCCAGAACCTGATCCGAGAAGGTAAAGATTTTACTGTATTCCGCCATTCTGCCCGGATCATTCATCACCCGTGTATAATCCTCCGGCTGGATCGTCTCTGACTCAAACAACAGCGCGTATTTGCGAACACAGTAAGGACTTGCCTCTTCAAATATTGCCTTATGGGAAAAAAACTGAATCGGAAGTCCCGTATTGTTACGATCCCACAAGATTTCTTCCGGCTCCTGATCCAAGACCAGTGTATACGGTGTATGCTGTGCCAGAACATCCTGCAGGTAAAATACCCGCTTTCTCTGTCCCTTCCCATTATAAACCAATGGCTCCTGCTGTGCTTTCAATATCTGAAAATGTTGTTTGATCCTGCGTTCCTTCATAATCTTATAAGGAACAATATCCCTTAATTTCATCTGCAAATCTTACCAAGCCTTTCCATAATCTGCAAACTTACATTATCATAGCCAATTAACATTTCATACATTCCTATTATATTTTATACTCGTAATTGATCCACACCCTGATCCTGCCCATACATCTGCTGTATAGGTTTCTCAATCTCTTATAAGTTCTGTTAACCCATGAGACCTGCGAAGTTTCTATCGCTTTCCCAATCAGCATATCTGCTGTTTTTAAGATTACATTAAATGAACTTTCCTTTTCCGTCTGATCATCATCAAAGTGTTCTTCTATAACTGCGCTTTCAGAATGATCAATCTTATCTATCTGATCTTTCAAAAACAGCAACTGTTTTCTTGATACTGCCTCTTCCCCGCGATACACGATATCCTCAGTTGTCTTTTGACAATATAGAACCATCTGTCTGAGCACTTCCTCCTGCTGTTCCCGGCTGTCAGCCAGATCATATGCCGCCCGATATTGTCCGAGTTCTCTTTTGATCATCCTGCTCGATGCTTTCCCCCGTGTCAGACTTTCCTGATATGCCCGGTATGCATAAAGACAATAATTATATTTGACTATACTTTTACAGTGTTCCAGAATCTCCGCCATATAGCAGGCATCTTCTCCCCGCTGCCGACTGGTAAAACGGACACTGAGCGCCAGTTCTCTTTGATATAATTTCCCCCAGATCATCTTCCGTATTTGACCGCTGATCTGCCGTACCTCCTGTGGAGACGTGAAATGACTGATCGTTTTATCTGTATCTATAAATACATTCTTTGCAGAAAGCATATATATTTTCCCAAAGTCTACCAGATCGGCCTGATACTGCTCGGCAATACCGACCACTTCCGCAACGCATCTCTTTGCAATATAGTCATCCGCATCGACATACATGATATAATCACCTGTGGAACGATCCAGTCCAAAATTACGCGCCGGTCCGGCACCCTGATTATCCTTATGATAACAATGTACTGTCGTGAACTCTGCGGCATACCTGTCACATATTCCGCCGCTTCCATCCGTCGAGCCATCATCTATTACAATAATTTCAAAATTTTCATACGTCTGCTCCACAAGGGAAGACAGGCACTTGTCTAAATATCGTTCCGCATTATATACAGGGACGATGATGCTTACTCTTTTTTGGGGACTCCCATTCTGCATGTTTCACCTCTTTGTATTATCTATTATCTATGAAGATAAGACATAAAGGCTTCCCGATTCTCCGCCGCCGTCTCCTTTGGTCTTCCCAGATCTGCTCTGGAATCAAGACCTACCAAGATCTCACACAGTACAGGTCCTTTTTCGTTCAACAGATCTTTTATCTGCATCATATCTTCCTGCTTGGTGATGGAAAGCGCCTTTCGATATCCTGCTGCCTGTGCCACTTTTACAAAGCTGACTGCCTGCGCGCCGGTGGGCATTGCGCCTACCGACTCATGCGCCTGATTATTGATGATGATATGAATATAATTCTCCGGCGCATTGGCTGCCAAAAATGCCATACCTCCCATATGCATCAACGCCGCGCCGTCCCCGTCAATACAGACCACCTTCCGATCCGGCTGATCCTGCGCAATGCCAAATGCAATCATGGATGCATGTCCCATACCGCCCACCGTCATGAAGATCCTGTCATGATTGCCATATAGCTTATCGCTCTGTTCATAAAGTTCTCTGGAAATCTTACCGGTCGTCGATACGATACATGCCTCCTGCGGAATCATCTTAAGAAGCTCGCCCAGCGCCCATTCCCGGTTCATCGTATATCCGTTCTCCCAGACAAATTTATCTGCTTTTTCAAAGGTTCCCTTTTTCACAACCAGAGCAAATTGTTTTCTCTCCGCCATGGCGTCTTTTGCCTGTTTTAAGATGGTTTCCATCTCCTCCATCGTAGTATCCGCATCCAGAACCGCATAAGGTATGGAAAGCACATCCAATAACTCTTTCGTAATCTTTCCCTGATAGACATGCTGCGGCTCATCCTTCACTCCGGGTTCTCCGCGCCATCCGACGATCAAAAGCATCGGGATGCCATACACTTCATTATTGGCAAGGGATGTAATCGGATTGACGATATTACCCAGACCGGAATTCTGCATATAGACGCATGCCGGATGACCGGACGACAGATACGTCCCCACGGCGATACCGATCGCGGCGCCTTCATTTACCGGCACATAATGTTTCAGCTGACCCTGATAAGTCTGTAGCCCGTCACAGAACTGCTTTAAGGTAGAGTCTGGCACTCCGGTGATCACCCTGATCCCCATATTTTCAATCTCTTTTAATAAACTCTGTGCATTCATACTAATCCTCCTTGTCAGAGCAGCTTGCTGCGATGACACTCCTATACCTTTCAACTTTGATTATTTTTATTAATATTATTTAGTTCTTCCACGGTATCGATTTCTATGATCTGTCCCTCGTAAACCGGCTCCACCACCAGATCCAGTTTATCCAGATTCCTGTCTACCACATCATCCCAGAAAAGCTCGCCGCTGTCATTCCAGGTATAAGCCTGTTCAATGAGATTTTTTAACTCTGCCGCGTCTTTTTGGCAAAACCATGCAACGCCTACCATATTGTAAGCATCCGTCCCGCCTTTTCCCACGCGGCTGATCCGTCCATCCTTGACTCCAAATGTCCAGTCATCCGAATATCCTGCCTGCATCCTGCCATAATAACAGGAGTGATGCAGTTCCTTTTGAAAGATCTCCGGAGCAGCCACATACAGGTCTGACTCGCAGATAAAACAGCTGCCAAGCGGCAGTATCTCCCGCGCTGCGTAAATGGATGAAATATTGTTTTTTACATCATATTCTTCATTCCTGATCAGATGTACCTGCGGATATTTTGCTTCCATCTGCTGAAACTGTTCTCCCAGATAACCTGTCACGATATAAATCTCATCTACCGGTCTGGACAGCAGCCCCTCGATCACTGTCTCGATCATCGGTTTTCCGTGAACCGGTATCAAAGGTTTTGGCATCGTCTCCGTCAGCGGACGCATCCGGGTACCCATACCCGCGGCCATGAGAATTGCGTATTCTTTCATTCCTTGTTCCTCTTTTTATTATAATTTAGGTAATTACAACAGCCCAGAACGGCTTACATAACTCTTTGTTTGCATATCTATGATCTAAACATCTATGTTTTAACATCTATTAATGAAATCATTTTTGGATCATAGATATGCAAACTTCGAGTTATGCAAACCTCATGATTATGTTTTCACTAATGCCTGAAACTGATTACATACAACTTATAACAGATAACTTATTACTAATAACTGATAACTTATAATTCATCAATCAATCGGATAATGTCTTTAAACGACATCAGGGCTTCGTCCGCCTCCAGAGAACGGTGATTCTTCAGTATTGTTTCCGCCGTTTTTTGCATCGCCGGAAAGGCGCTTCTTGTCAGCTGATTGGCATAAATGACGATATTCACCCCTGCCTTAACAAGCTCTTCTTCCGTTATAGAGGAAAAGGACGTCGGCACGACTACGATCGGCGTCTCCTGATCCGTCTCACGAAACTGTCGGCAGAACTCCACAATCTCATCAGGCGTTTTCTTTCTGGAATGGATCATGATCCCGTCTGCTCCGGCTTCCACATAGGCCTTTGCCCGGGTCAGGGCATCCTCCATCCCCCGCTCTAAGATCAGGCTTTCGATCCTCGCAATAATCATAAATTCATCTGTCCGCAGGGCTTCCTTTCCCGCGCAGATCTTGGCACAGAAATTCTCAATACTATCCTGTGTCTGCTCTACTTCCGTACCAAACAAGGAATTTTTCTTCAGTCCCGTCTTGTCTTCTATGATTACAGCGGAAACACCCATCCGCTCCAACGTGCGGACATTATAGACAAAGTGCTCGATCAGCCCTCCGGTATCGCCGTCCAGAATGATCGGCTTGGTCGTTACATCCATAACATCATCAATGGTTCTGATCCGTGAAGACATATCAACCAGCTCTATATCCGGTTTACCCTTTGCCGTGGAATCACACAAGCTGGATATCCACATGGCGTCAAACTGATCCAATTCACCATGATGCTCTACCACCGTCTTCTCAGCAATCAGTCCTGTCAATCCGGAATGTACCTCCAATGTCTTTACGATGGGACGCATTGCAATCAGCTGTTTCAGTCTTCTCCTTCTAAATTCCGGCATCGCCAGTTTTTCTTTGATACGGTCATCTATCTTTTTGACTTCCCTGTTATAAGTATAGGGCGCTTCAATCAATTCTCCGCCATACTCAGCAAGATTCTTCAATACATTCTGACGGATAGCATTCTCCGGTCCCTCTTTCCAGTTGTCCCCGTGGATCACATAATCCGGTTTTTCTGTTGCAATCACCTCATCATACATGATAGTGTTCTGCACGATCACGCGATCCGCCAGACCTGTATTTTTTACGATCTCTATCCGTTCCTCCAAAGAGATCGTCGGAAACCGGTTATATCTTACCATCGCTTCATCAGCCAGCACACCCACGATTACTTCGCCATATTCCTTTGCTTTTTTTAAGATATTCAGATGCCCCTCATGGATCACATCAGTACAAAAACAGGTATAAATCTTCTTCATTTCTTAATTCTCCTATCTCAAAATTTGAAA
>DLOQ01000192.1 GCA_002479655.1 Lachnospiraceae bacterium UBA7480 | reverse complement strand
GGCAGCAGGGCAGTTTGCTGCCCTTTGCACGCAGGACAGCCAGAAAGCTTCTTATGGCGCTATGGGCGGTACATTGGGGACTTTTGCGGGGGCGTTGTCCGCATTGATCTTGTTTCTGATCTTATTCCTGATAGACCGCAGGGACAGACAGGAGGAGATAAAATGTGATGCGGGGCTGACTCTTGAGGAGAATAAGCTTTTATATAAAGCGATTTTTTTTACGGTGCTGCCGGTGATCTTAAGCCAGTCGATCTATCAGCTGGGATATACGCTGGACGATCTGGTATTTAGCCATATGATGACGTTGAAAGGATGGGATGAGCTTAAGACGACGGATATTCAGGGGATCTTTAATACGCAGTACAATCAGATGATCAATCTTCCGACGGCGGTTGCAACGGCGATGGCGGCGGCATCCATGCCGTCGATCGTGGGCTCTTATACGAGGAAAGAGAAGAAGACCGTAAAGAATAAGATCGATATAGTGTTAAAGACAAATATGATCATTGCTTTTCCCTCGGCGGTCGGACTGGCTGTGCTGGCGGATCCGATCATGGGCGTGCTTTTTCCGAGGCTTAATGAGTATCATAATGTGGCGGTCGGACTTTTAACAACAGGGTCGGCTGCGGTAGTGTTTTATGCATTATCTACCCTTTCCACGTCGATCCTGCAAAGCTGTGACCGTATGCGGATTCCGGTTGTTCATGCAGGGATATCGCTGGGGGTTCATGTGCTGCTTCTGGCGGCGCTGTTATATGGGACGGAGTTGGGAGAATATGCGCTTGTCATCGGCAATGTAACATTTCCGATGCTGGTATGTATTTTGAACTGCCGCTATATCAGCCGGATGCTGGATTACCGGTTTGACTGGAAAAATACGTTCCTGAAACCTGCTGCGGCGGCTGTGATCATGGGAGGGATCACTGTGCTGATCTATTCGGGATTCTATAGGTTGTGCCAAAGTATGTTATTATCCATGCTGGGGGCGATTGTGGCTGCGGCGGCTGTATATCTGCTGATGCTGTATCTGCTTCAGACATTTACCAAAGAGGAGCTGAAGGCGGTGCCGGTCGTGAAGAGGTGGATAAAATAAGCCGCGATCATAAATTTTCAAAGGAACGGCAGACTGTAATAAGAGAAGCATGGAATTAAAAAGGGGAAAGGCAGGCTGTGATATGAGAAGCATGGAATTTAAAATGGAACGGCAGGGACTGCTGCAGGTTGGAGATAAGGTGACGGTGACGGAGGGTGAGCTTCCGGGCTATTTTTACTATACGATAGATCCGTCTTTGGCAATGTCGGCTAATTTTACCCTGAGAGAGCGTCTGAAAGCCAGAGAGGGGACGGTTGTGGATATTCAGGAAAAACCCCGTGGATTTTATGTGACGGTAGACTTTATTACGGAATGATCCCGGTGCGCGGATGCATGGCATTTCATAACTCTTTGTTTGAAAATATATGTTCTAAAATCTATATAATGAAATTGTTTTTGGAACATATATTTTCANNAACTTTGAGTTATGTAAACCTTATAGGCGGAATTGTGGAACGAAAATTTATAAAGTAATTATTTCGCAAACGCCTAAAATCAAGAAGAAAGAGAGGAAATATCATGATGAAGAAAATTAGTACAGACAAGGCTCCTGCGGCAATCGGACCGTATTCCCAGGGGATCATAGCGGGAGATTTTTTATTTGCTTCCGGTCAGATCCCGATCAATCCGGCAACCGGCAATGTTGAGGCGGAAGGCATTGAAGCGCAGGCAAAACAGGCTATTTTGAATGTCGGTGAGATTTTAAAGGAAGCGGGCATCGGTTATGAAAATGTTGTGAAGACTACCTGTTTTCTGGCAGATATGGGCGACTTTGCAGCGTTTAATAAAGTTTATGAAGAATTTTTCACAGAGAAGCCCGCAAGAAGCTGCGTGGCAGTCAAAGAGCTTCCGAAGGGAGTGCTCTGCGAGGTGGAGGTAATCGGCTGTCTTAAATAACAATCAATGTATACACAAAGCATTACAGAGTATAAAACGCAATGCAAAAATAATTTAAAGCATTACGAAATATAAAATGCCTTATGTAAAACGAATCAAAACATACATAATCATTTTTCACAATGGGCATATTAATTGTGTCAGATTATTTGTGGAGAGGTATGATGATTATGATGGATTATGTATGGGCTTTTGTCATTGGCGGCATTATCTGCGCATTGGTACAGATTTTGATGGAAAAGACCAAGATGATGCCGGGAAGGATCATGGTTCTCTTGGTATGTACCGGTGCAGTCTTAAGTTTTCTCGGATGGTATGAACCGTTTGTGGAATGGGCGGGCGCGGGCGCAAGCGTACCGCTGATCGGCTTTGGACATGTGCTGATGAAAGGAATCAAGGAAGCGCTGCAGTCAGAAGGATTTCTGGGATTGTTTACCGGAGGATTTAAGTCCGGGGCTGTGGGATGTTCTGCGGCATTGATCTTCGGGTATCTGGCGAGCTGGGTGTTTGAACCAAAATATAAATAAGGATCCTTATGGAAAGCGGCTGTATCATGGAGATCCATATGAAAATCGTGCGACGGCATCTGNNGATCGCACGATTTTTAAAAGTCAGAACATGATCGTAAATCTTCCGGAACTGATCAGGTACGCGGCTGCAACGATCTGTAACGTAAGGATTGTGGGCAGCCCGTAAACAAAATACCAGTGTTTCGTCTTATGACGGAACGTGTACATTCCGATGATGGCGCCCAGACTTCCGCCGATGATGGCGATGGTAAACAATGTATGCTCCGGGATACGCCATGCGCGGTGCTTTGCCTTCCATTTATCAATGCCCATAGCAGCAAAGCCGACGACATTAATGATCAGAAGATAGACGATGATCGCAATTATGACTCTCATTTTGAAATCTGATTCCTTTCTCTGCCATTATCGCTTCCCTGTTTGACGCTGCTCCCTTATTTCTTATTGACTTCCTGCATCTTCATGGCGCGTACTTTGCTGGCAAGGCCAAACAGGTTGATGAATCCTTCCGCATCATGGTGGTCATAAAGATCACCTGTTGTAAAGGAAGCAATGCTCTCATTGTAAAGAGAGTACGGAGAAGTCGTTCCGGCTTTGATGATATTGCCTTTATAGAGCTTGAACTTCACTTCGCCCGTGACATACTGCTGTGTGGATTCGATAAATGCCTGTACGGCTTCACGAAGCGGTGTGAACCATTTGCCTTCATAGACGATATCCGCCATCAGGCGTCCCATGTCTTTTTTCGCTGTTGTGGTTTCACGGTCAAGGATCAGCTCCTCCAGCTGCTGGTGCGCTTCCATCAGGATAGTTCCGCCCGGTGTCTCATATACACCCCTGGATTTCATGCCGACGACACGGTTTTCCACGATATCTACGATGCCGATGCCGTGTTTGCCGCCCAACTGATTTAACTCGCGGATGATATCGGAAACTTTCATCTTCTTGCCGTTGACAGAAGTAGGGATGCCCTTTTCAAATGTCATAGTTACATATTCGCCTTCTTCCGGCGCTTTCTCCGGCGTTACGCCAAGGACGAGAAGATGCTCAAAATTAGGCTCGTTGGCAGGATCTTCCAGTTCAAGACCTTCATGACTGATATGCCACAGATTACGGTCGCGGCTGTAGCTGGAGTCCGCGGAGAACGGAAGGTTGATGCCATGCGCACGGCAGTATTCGATCTCAGATTCACGGGAATCTAACTGCCATTTGTCATTACGCCATGCGGCGATGATCTTGATGTCGGGAGCAAGCGCCTTGATGCCGAGCTCAAAACGGATCTGGTCATTGCCCTTTCCCGTTGCGCCGTGGCAGATGGCGGTCGCGTTTTCTTTTCTGGCGATCTCCACCAGCTTCTTAGCGATCAGGGGACGCGCCATGGATGTACCCAGCAGGTACTTATTTTCATAGATAGCGTTAGCCTGAACGCAGGGTACGATGTATTCATCACAAAATTCATCTGTTACATCAAGGATATAGAGCTTTTCAGCGCCGCAGGACTTTGCGCGTTCCTCCAGCCCGTCAAGCTCCTCCGCCTGTCCGCAGTCGATGCAGACGCAGATGACTTCATAATCAAAATTTTCCTTCAGCCAGGGGATGATCGCTGTGGTATCAAGCCCGCCGGAATAAGCCAAAATTACTTTCTCTTTCATTTTTCATACCTCACCTTTTTATTAGTGCCCGGCATTTACCGCCGGACTTTATTATGTAATGACAAGGAATACTATACAACATTTGCGGATAGATTGCAATTGGAAAGATACAGATAAAAGCTTGAAAGGAAAAATTGCATCTTATATAATGATTTCAAATGCAGAGGGGCAATATAAACGGATAGCCGGGACGGTTGATTGATATGTGTTTACGGGGAGGATGACAGCTGTGGAAGTGAAACGGCATACGTGGTATGTTAAAATGACACAATACATATTCTGCTTTGTCATAGGCAGTTTTGTTGGCTGGCTGTATGAGATCGCTATGGGTTTTATCGTCTGGAAGCATTATATGGATCGCGGCGTACTGCATCTGCCGCTCTGCCCAATCTATGGCTTCGGTGCGTTTGTTATTATGGCGTTTCTTAGAAAACGGCGGAACCTGCCCATGATATTCCTGTATGGCGTTGTTATATCAACGGCAGTGGAACTGGGCGCTTCTTATGTGATCGAATGGGCGACGGGGCAGCAGCTTTGGGATTATTCGCATTGGCCGCTGCATTTCTTTCAGGGAAGGATCTCTTTGCCCAGCAGCATATTTTTTGGGATTTTCAGTATGCTTGTGATCGGGATCGTGTACCCACGAATCGAAAAATGGGTAGAGAAGATGCCCGCTGCGGCAGCGGTCCTGCTGGATATGATCATTGTGGCAGCGGTAGCGGTGGATGCTATAATGATATATTTCATATGATAGAGTAAGGGATAGATGGAAATAAGATATTACTGAGAAACGTATGAAATAACAGATACGAAAAATGATTTAGATAATTAAATTGGAAAATATGTTATTATATTTGAATGAATTTAGAAATTTAAAAACGATACATGGTGCATAAGGGAAGGAGCAGAAGGATTGATACATATTGCTGTTTGTGATGATGAATCAGTATTTTTGAAAACATTTCAAAATACATTAGAGAAACAATTAAAGCTATTAGATATTAAATTTGTGATAAATTGTTATAGTGCGGGGCGGGAATTTTTAAAAGAGATTACAAGTTTTGATGCTGTATTTCTTGATATTGATATGCCTGAAATGAGCGGCATGGAAATAGCAAAGTATATTAATGAGAACCATCCGATGCCTATACTGTTTCTTACAGCTCATGATGAGTTGGTGTATTCTTCCATTCAATTTCAGCCATTCCGTTTTATCAGAAAAGATTACATAGACTCTGAATTGGAGGAGGCTGTTTATGCATTAAATGAGCACATTTGCATGCAGGCTCAAAATCGCTCTGTATATTTACATACCTCAACGGGTGATATCACGATGAATGTAGAAGATATTAAATATGCTGAAATATATAATCATTCAATAATGATACATACGTTAGAAGATGAAGTTTTTACCTGTTATGGAAAATTGTCAGATTATGAAAAGCAATGGGAAAAGTTTGGATTTATAAGAACCCACAAAAGCTATTTGGTCAATGGCCGGTGTATTTATTCAATACGGGAAAATGCAGTTGTTCTGGATGATGGTAAAGAAATTTTGCTCAGCCGAAGAAGAAAAGCAGCAGTAAGGAAAAAGTTTGAAGCTTTAATGAGGGGTGTTTGATGAGGGGAGATTACATAGAATGGGGCGCATCTTTAGTTGATTGTTTTATTGTCGTAAGATTTTTGGGGCGATGGCTGCCGTTCCGGTATGATCATTATAATGGTTGCGCGACAGGTGTATTATTTTTTCTGTTAGCATTGGATAATATTTTTCTCAGTCAAAAAAACGGTGCAGAAAATGTATCAATACTTATTATGTTGTTGCTGATTTCACTATATTCTTTTTTGCTTCAAAGAGGACGGATGTATGAAAAGTTATTAGAGATCATTTTGCCGACGATCACATTATTTCCAATTAATGGAATTGTCTTATATGCAGTTTCTTTTGTATCTGAAGAAAATATTGATGTTCTTCGCAGTTCGGGCGGAGAGTTGAGAATACTGGTACTGTTTTTTAGTAAATTTGCATTTTTCGTTATTTGTGAAATATTAATTAAGCTGAAAAGAAACGAAACATCTTCTCTCCTGAGTTTTCAATGGGCGCTTCAGATCTTGTGTTTTGTAATATCTTTTTATCTGGCTAATACCATTTGGAGTATATCTAAACAGAAGCCTGTGGATAATTATGATGTTCTAATTGCTTTTTTGCTGATAGCCTTATTAAATATTTTACTTTTTATCCTCTTAAATCGTATGGAAAACAGCAGCCGTCTGCGTGAAAAATATAATTTGGCTCAGATGAACCTTGAAATACAAAAACAATTTATAATGAATGCTCAAAAGAACTATCAGGAAACAAATATTCTTCGGCATGACATGAAACACTGCTTAATGACAGCAGCGGGTCTTATTTCAAATGGGGATCCGCAAGAAGCAAAGATGTATCTGGAGACAGTATTAAAGGAAAAGCTACCATTAACATCCGCAGGGGTTCAGACAGGAGTTGTTGCTGTAGATTCAGTTATAAATATGAAGCTGTCAATTTGCAGGGAAAAAGGGATCGCCGTAAAAGTTATTATAAATACAGAATTTCAGGAAATAGATGAAATGGATATGAGCATTTTGCTTGCTAATCTATTGGATAATGCCATGAATGGGTGCAAAAATTCTGATGATCCCAGAATAAATTTGGAAATAGCCAGAAAAAAATCGTATATTCAGATAATCGTTCAAAACAGCATTTTAGATTCCGTATTATCAGATAACCCGAATCTAAATACGACTAAGGCGGAAAAGTCCATGCATGGGTATGGGATTTCATCAATACGAAAAATAAGCAGTAAGTATGATGGTACGGTAAATTTCAGCGAGAAAGAAAATATGTTTATAGCAGAAATATGGCTTCATGTAGAAACGTCTAAATAAGTCTTATTGCCTTTCTTTAATTTTTATTCGGTATTAAAAATAGTAATTTTATTACCGTTTACGTCGGATATAATACCACTTACGAAATGAATATAGGCAATCATAACGTAGAATGCTACTATTTTATTACTTGTTACTTGAGGAGAGAGGAGAACAGTAATGAAAAAAACAAAAATCTGTCTGGTGGCAGTCATATGTACTTTTTGCTTTGCGGGATGTAATACTCAAATAGAAAAGGATATTATCGGTTCGGAGGCGTCATCTGCTGTGCCTAATGGGACAACAACGGATGAGACAGCGGAAGACGAGTTGTCAGAGTTTGTGATTGACTTTGTCCCAAACCGGATCGATCTTGCTGAATATCAAAATCAATATAGAGATGAGATTAATGAGATAAAAGAAAGCAGCTATGACACTATCAGCCTTCAGGACTGTGAAATGATGCCATTGGAAGGTATTGAGCAAGTCGGCGTTTATAGATTATATTCTGTGGATATGGGAGTGGATGAGAGTATTGAGATCATAGAGAACTGGCTGGAAGAGATTGGATGCGAGGATATTGATCTGGAAACGAAATTACGGGATGCAAGCGGTCAATATGAACGAAATGAAAGCAGGGACTATCCCTATGATTATCCGGCGGTGTATGAACATTATCCGGAATTTGACTCGGGGCATGGGTTTTTTGTCAACACCAATCAATGCTATATTCAGATGGGAAGCGACGGAATTTATTCCATGAGCGATGGATCCATAACGGATTATCTGGGGTTGGACAGTCTGGCGGCAATGGATGCTTTGGGGGTAAATGAGGAAAATGTAGTTGATAGGGGAAGTATTTCCGAAAAAAGCGATGCTGTATGGGAACTGGCGGACGGAGAAATGACGGTAGGGGATGCGGCAAAGCTGGTAACGGACTATTTTGAAGCAGGGACGCCCAGACAGAATCCTCCCGGCATATCGGTTGATATACCGGAGGTGGAAGTATTTGCATTAGAAGATAAATACGGTTATGCCTTTAGCGTACGCAGAGTCTATTATGGTGTGCCATTTGCATATGCGACTACAGGAGGAAGGACATATTACGGCACAAACTATGATATTAGGGAGGATGTGAAAACGGCTTATGTTATCGATCATGATACCGTTGCCGCTTTTACAGGATATGTGGATGCAGAACAGCTGGAAGGGTTAATAGAAGAACAGACAGAGATCATGAGCCTTAAAGACGCGGTATCTCTTTTAAATGAATTTTTTGCAGCGAATGTCAGATTGGAGGTATGTAAAGCAGGCTTGGTATATTGTACATGTAAGGATACAGCCGGCAATCGGATTGCATATCCCTGCTGGCAGTTTGAAGGAATGAATGTCACTAATACCCAAATGATGAGGGTATATGTCAACGTCTTGTCAGGAGATGTCTATTACTACTCTTATCGAGAGGGATAATATGCGCAGCATCATAAGTGAGATCAAAAAAAGTCTTTATCTTCCTCTTTTTATTCTGTCATGCTTCGGGGTGGCTTTAGTCTGCTGTTTCAGTGGGGGTTATATTTCTGCCAGTGGAAAAACCTATACTATTATGGAATTGCTCCTATTTTTGCGAAGAGATGTAATGCTTACTGACATTTTTTTGAACCGGTATGATATATGGGTACAGGGAATCGGATTGTGGACCCAGCTTCTTCTTCCATTTCTCATAAGTATCGGATATCTTTATACTATTTCAAATGAAAAAATGTCGGGGTTCAACCGACTGCTATTAATCCGGGAAAGTAATTTCCGATATGTTATTTCAAAATTAGCTGCGGCTGTACTAAGCGGTGGTATTATTTTATCAGCCGGGTATCTGTTCTTTGGTATTCTCGTATATATAAAGTTCCCTTCTATCTATGAATATTCCGTAGAACAGCAGGAGTTTTATATGGCAATGCATCCGGGATTTCAGGAAGCTGCTCTTTGTTTCAGACGATGCATAGGGAGCTTTCTATATGGGATGTGCATCAATGTTTTTGCATATCTGGTATCTGTGTTCTTTAGAGATAAATATATTCTGATCTGTCTGCCGCTCATGCTGAAATATATATGGGGACAAGTTATTATGAAGATAGAGATAGATGCCATGAATAAGGGAAAAGATGCAGTATTAAATCTATGTTCGGGTCTTAGGATGGAAAGCGTCCTGAATATCAATCAATCCGGATATTGGGGGATGACATTGCTTCTTATATTTCAGATCTATCTGGCTGGATTTTGTCTGACTCTGCATATTTTAAATAGGTAATTGCGAAACTCACTCCGTTCGTTCGCAATCTTGAACAAAAACAGGCA
>DLOQ01000194.1:19879-20112 GCA_002479655.1 Lachnospiraceae bacterium UBA7480 | reverse complement strand
ATCAATGGCATAGTCCTCCATTGCAGGATACATCACTTCCTCTACCTGACGGCTCAGGCGGTGGATCTCATCAATAAAAAGGATATCGCCTTCCTGAAGGTTATTTAAGATCGCCGCAAGCTCCCCCGGCTTTTCCACTGCCGGGCCGCTGGTGATCTTGATATTCACGCCCATTTCATTGGCAATGATGCCCGCCAGGGTTGTCTTTCCCAGCCCCGGAGGTCCATAGAACA
>DLOQ01000194.1:19000-19799 GCA_002479655.1 Lachnospiraceae bacterium UBA7480 | reverse complement strand
TATTCTCAATCGCTGCGTCCTCATCGGTATATGTAGTCTCGATCAGTCTTTTCGGCATATCTGCTTTCCTTTTCTTTCATCAGTTTTCCGCGCCCTTAGAAATATTTCAAAGCCAGCTTTAAGATTTGATCTGAATGTGCCGCATCCTCTCCGCTCTGTGCCCCAAGCTCCTTTAATGCCTGCTCTACGGCATGTTCCGCCTCCCTTGCGGAGTAACCGAGCGCGATCAGGGCGTCTGCCGCATCCCTTGCCTTCGGATCTTCCTTTAACGCCATTCCCGGAACCGATTCCGTAATGGATGCTTCAAAATCCTGCGCGTTGATCTTATCTTTCAGATCAATGATCACGCGTTCCGCTGTTTTCTTTCCTACGCCGGGCGCCTTTGCCAGCAGCTTTGCGTCTCCTGTCATAATGGCATATCTGATATCATCCGCACTCATCACAGACAGCATCGCAAGCCCCCCTTTGGGTCCGATGCCGCTGACACTGATCAACAGCTTAAACAGTTCCAGTTCATCCAGAGTAATGAATCCATACAGATTGATCGCATCCTCCCGGACGCTGGTATAGGTGTATACTTTGACCTCTTCCCCACATTCCGGGAACTCATAGATCCGTCCCGGAGAGACATATACATTATACCCTACGCCCGACACCTCCACGACTATGCGGTCCGCGGTTTTCCACGCAACCATGCCTTTTAAATATGCATACATGGATCAAATATCCCCTCTCAGCTGTTTATTTTCAGGCGCTTGCGAAACTCTCAATAACAGAGATCTTATTGTGCAGCATTGAC
>DLOQ01000194.1:476-18886 GCA_002479655.1 Lachnospiraceae bacterium UBA7480 | reverse complement strand
CATCTAATAATATTCTCCAGTCTTTTGTAGCAAATCTGTACCAGAAATCCGATCAATAATCCTGCCACCAGTCCTGCGATCAACAGAAACGGCACATACCACAGGATCGCCTGAAACCCCATCAACGCTCCTGCCACCAGAAGCTGACCGACATTGTGCATGACTCCTCCCGCCATGCTGACGCCATAAAGCGAAAAATGCGGATTCCTTTTGACTAATGCCATCACTGTCAGGCTAAAGACCACTCCGGCAAGGCTATACAATATCATGGACATATTGGACAGCAGAAATCCCACCAGAATGATCCTCAAGACACTGATCAACGCCGCTTCCCTGATGGAAAAAAGATACATAACCAGTACGATCACAAAATTGGCAAGTCCAAGCTTGATCCCCGGAATCGTCGGCGCAACCGGAACCAATGCTTCCAGATACCCCATAATAACAGCCAGAGCCAAAAGCATAGCCAGCCTTGCAAGACGCTTATTCAAATCGATATTCCTTCCTTACATAGTATCCGCTGACCATCTCCACCTGCGCAATACCACGGATGGATCTCCCATCAGGGATATCTTATTTGATCACAACATAAAATTTATGCGGCAGGCAGACGATCGTTTCTCCTGTCTGATCGATCGCCGGCGTATGGACGCAGATCTGATTGGCGCAATCCGCCTCCGATACAGACACCGTCCCATCCGAGATCACGACGATATTATATCCATCCTCCAGTTCTACCCTGATCGTCCTCTCGACCGTAAGCGGATATCTTCCGATCTCCGTTTCGCCATCATACAGCGCTACAGTCCGTCCATTCCCGCGTCCCCATGCCACGGCAAGAAAAAGCGCCGCCGCAAGCAGAGTCACTGCTATGATGATCCCGTCAGCCCTTTTCATTGATATAATTGATCAGTCCTTCAGCTTTGATGATCTTCTGCATAAATTCAGGGAACGGCTGCCCCTGATATTCCTTTCCGGTCGTTTTATCCGTGATCACTCCGGAATCAAAATCGATCTCCACCTCATCTCCCGCGTTGATCTCTTTGGCAGCTTCCGGACATTCAATGATCGGCAGTCCGATATTGATCGCATTACGGTAGAAGATCCGCGCAAACGTCTCCGCGATCACACAGCTGATGCCTGATGCCTTGATCGCGATCGGCGCATGCTCTCTGGAGGAGCCGCAGCCAAAATTCTTATTGGCAACGATAATGTCCCCTTTATGAACCTTCTTCACAAATTCCGTATCAATATCTTCCATACAGTGCGTTGCCAGTTCCGCCGGATCTGACGAATTCAGATATCTTGCCGGGATAATAACGTCCGTATCAACATTATCTCCATATTTAAAAACCGTTCCCTGTGCTTTCATACTGTTCTGTTCCATCCTCTCTTTAACTTATTACTTCAACTGACAAGGACACGAGATCCTGCCTGTCACCGCGCTGGCAGCCGCCACGGCGGGACTAGCCAGATAGATCTCGCTGTTTACATGTCCCATACGTCCCACAAAATTGCGGTTCGTCGTGGATACGCAGCGCTCTCCTTCCGCCAGAATACCCATATAACCGCCAAGACACGGACCGCAGGTCGGCGTGCTTACGATGGCTCCGGCTTCAATAAAGGTCTTGAGCAGTCCTTCCTCCATCGCCTGCAGATAGACTGCCTGCGTTGCCGGAATGATGATGCACCTGATCCCCTGTGCGACATGACGCCCCTTCAATACTTTTGCGGCAATCCTCATATCATCAATGCGTCCGTTGGTACAGGAGCCGATGACAACCTGATCAATGACAATATCGCCCACCTGATCGAGCGTCTTCGTATTCTCCGGCAGATGCGGAAATGCCACCGTCGGTTTTAACCGGCTTAGATCGATCGTATAGGTTTCGTCATATACTGCGTCTTCATCTGCCTCATACACTTTATAACTGCGTTTCGTATGTTCCTCCAAGTATGCCTTCGTCTTATCATCCACCGGAAAGATGCCGTTCTTCGCACCGGCTTCTATCGCCATATTGGCAATGGTGAAGCGGTCGTCCATCGACAACTCGGCGATCCCGTCGCCCGTAAATTCCATGGATTTATACAGCGCGCCATCTACACCGATCATACCGATGATGTGCAGGATAATATCCTTGCCGCTAATCCATTCCGCCGGCTTGCCTGTAAGGATAAACCGAATCGCGGAAGGGACTTTAAACCATGCCTTTCCGGTCGCCATGCCCGCCGCCATATCCGTGCTTCCGATGCCGGTAGAAAATGCGCCTACCGCGCCGTAAGTACAGGTATGGGAATCCGCTCCGATGATCACATCTCCCGGCACCGTCAGACCTTTCTCCGGCAGCAGCGCATGTTCGATCCCCATCTCGCCGACTTCAAAATAATTCGTGATCTCATTTTTTCGTGCAAAGTTACGGACACATTTGCAATGCTCTGCGGATTTGATATCCTTATTCGGCACAAAATGATCGGGCACCAGCGCGATCTTGTCCTTGTCAAATACACTCTGTGTATTGAACTTTTCCATCTCTTTGATTGCAACAGGACTTGTAATATCATTGCCAAGCACAAGATCAAGATCCGCCTCGATCAGTTGTCCCGCTGTCACCTGTTCCAATCCGGCATGTGCTGCCAAAATTTTCTGCGTCATTGTCATTCCCATTTTTTAACCTCCATGCTGCAACTGTTATTTATAGCTCTGCTTTTAACAATATCTCTGCATTTGGAGAGATATTGACATTGAGCAGCTAATAAATTTAAATCAAAGATTTAAATACATCTTTATTATTCTGATAACGACATCCCTGTTTCCTTTTGAAACGCATCCGCCCATTCAGAATCACGATAGAATATAAAACATTCCTGATATCCGTCATTGGCAAAATATAATCGTTTTCCATTTCCATTTTCCATAATGATCTTGTTTAGCCCATCCGCTATATCAAAATCAAACCAGTCATGTTCACACTTAGCTTCCAGCGTATATGTACATCCATTCCATTCAAAACTTACCGTTCTTTTTCCCGTTCCATTATCCCAATCCAAACCACTGGTATCTTCGGTGATATTTTTAAAATCAAGTTCTCCTTCGCCAATTGCAGATACACCCAAAAGAAAATTGGTATACATCTTTTCCACATCAAATACTTCCGCATCAAAACTATATACGCCATTTTTTGTGGGTGTCCATTCCCATGTATCAAAATTGGTAATGCCCACTCCCGCCTCTGTTAAAAGCAAAGTTATCTTATCGTATACCATACCCGCAGGCATTGACCTGTCATTTTTTTCAAACCGCATTATTGACACATCCGACATGCCGCTGATTCCATATTTTTCTAATATCGTTGCGATCTCCCTATAACTTTTATGATTCAGATTCGCCATATTGATATTTTCTCCTTTGCCGCTGATAAAGCTTTCATCTGCTCCAATGATTTTTAAATGACAAAAATCATCCAAAATATTATAACATATTAAATTGAAATTGTGAACTGATCGAAATGACTAGATGATCTGTTCCAGCTCCTCCAGCCTCTGGTATAACCGCTCCAGCTCTTTTCCAAGGGCGTCCAGCTCTTTTGCGCGGGAGTCTGACATCCCCTGCAATTCATAATTTTGATTCAAAACATGGGCGATTCCGTTGGAGATATCCTCGCCTATATGCATCAGCCCCTGCAGCTTCATCGTGATAAAGCCAAGCTGCTCATCTGTCTGACCGGATATTTTTTGTCCGTCTTCCTCCAGTTCAATGCAAAAATTGGTCTGATCGTTAGCAAGCTTGACCGCATTTTTGGTACGGATCACCAGCAGGGCAAGCTCATCTATCGTATCACGCATCTGCCGGTCCGTCTGTTTTATCTCATCCAGCGCGGCGGAAATATTCAGATTGCCTCCTCCGCTTCTGGCATAATCCAACGATACATTCGCAGTGTATAACTCCAGCTTTGACGCAATATTCTGGATATAAGCAAGATCGTTATAGATCGTCTCGATCAGTTCTATGGATTCCTTCTGCATATCGTTTAATACACCAAATGCCTCTTTCTGACGTTCTTTGTCATCCACTATCTCCTGATGGGAGCTGCTGCACCCCTGCAATGACTCCCGGATGGATTCATAATCTTCCCCAAGGGATTGTCTGGAAAGCTTTAATCTTGTCGCCGCGGCATTGCCATCCTCTAAAAACTGACGCATCATTTCCGACTGCTCCGCCAGCTGTTCATAATTCCTTTTCACGCCGTCGAGGCTGCCCTTACACCGTTTCATATGATAAGAAAATCTTGATCTGCTCTCCTCTGACTCCTGGAACATATCCTGCAGATTGCCCTCTGCGGCAGACAGGGCATCCGACATATCCTCCATCTCATCCATACGCTCCTCCAGATGCTTTGCAAATGACTGCAGATCTGACGTATCTCCATAGATCCTGATCTTATCCTCAGCCAAAGCTGTCGCGATCTGATCCAGCGGCTCAAACATCTTCCTGATCTTACGGGAAGTGTAGATTGCCGAGAAGGCATATAAAATCAAATATACACAAAAAACACCCAGGATACTGATATAATAAACCCGCGTATCTTCCTCCGAAAGATAGAGCAGTATCGCACTGGCAGCAAACACAACAAAAAAAGCGATGCCAAATACCACACCGATCAATTGATTGATCTGATCCGAAAATGAAACTTTTCCTTTCATAAAATCCTAATAACCATACCTTCCCCTCATCTGATAAAAGGGCCGGCAAAGATAGCCAGCCCTTCCGTCATTTCATCTTATCATGCATTAACCAATAAGTCAAAATGCATCCCACTTTTATTGGCTCATTTTAATTATCAATCAGCTTGCCTTCGCCATTCCAGCTGTAAAGCTTACGGATCTCTTCACCGACTTTTTCAGACTGATGCTCAGCCGCCAGCTTCCTCATTGCCTTAAAGTGCGCCTGTCCGCCTGCCGGAGACATATCAAGTAAAAATTCTTTCGCAAAAGAACCATCCTGGATATCTTTCAGGATCTTCTTCATGGTCTTCTTTGTCTCCTCTGTGATGATCTTAGGTCCTGTTACATAATCACCATACTCTGCCGTATTGGAGATCGAATATCTCATGCCCGCAAAACCTGACTGATAGATCAGGTCAACGATCAGCTTCATCTCATGGATACACTCAAAGTAAGCGTTTCTCTCATCATATCCTGCTTCCACAAGCGTCTCAAAACCTGCCTGCATCAGTGCGCATACACCACCGCACAGAACTGCCTGCTCGCCAAAGAGGTCTGTCTCTGTCTCTGTCCTGAATGTCGTCTCAAGCACACCTGCTCTTGCGCCGCCGATTGCCAGCGCATATGCCAAAGCCTTCTCCAGCGCCTTGCCTGTAGCATCCTGATGTACGGCAAGCAGACAGGGAACACCTTTGCCTGCCTGATACTCGCTTCTTACGGTATGCCCCGGTCCCTTAGGCGCGATCATCGTAACATCCACATCCTTGGGCGGAACGATCTGATTGAAATGAATATTAAAGCCATGCGCGAACATCAGCATCTTGCCCGCTGTCAGATTCGGCTCAATATCTTTCTTGTACATTGCAGCCTGAAGCTCGTCATTGATAAGGATCATGATAACATCAGCCTTTTTAGCAGCTTCCGCAGCAGTAAATACTTCAAAGCCCTGTTCCTCTGCCCTCTTCCAGGACTTGGAGCCTTCATAAAGACCGATGATGACATTGCAGCCTGATTCCTTTGCATTCAACGCATGCGCATGCCCCTGGCTTCCGTATCCGATGACTGCGATCGTCTTGCCTTCCAATTCTGAAAGATTACAATCTTCCTGATAATAAATCTTAGCCATTTTTTCTTCCTCCTAATTTTTATGTATATTTAAGCAACTGCCTAATGACCACATCCGCTTGGGATACCGGAAAAACAGTGATACCAAACGACATGGCATTATACAGACCGCTTAATTATCCAGCCAGACAACATCCTTATTGCCTCTTGTCAATCCGGTAATGCCTGTCCTTGCAAGTTCCAGGATCTCATAGCCCTCCAGAAGCTTGATAAATGCCTCTATCTTTGACTGATTACCGGTCAGTTCAATAATCATGCTCTGATTGCCGACATCAATAATGCTTGCCCGGAACACATTGGCAATATTGATCACGCTGTCCCGCGTCTGCTCGGAAACACTGATCTTGATCAGGCAAAGCTCACGATAAACAGATTCTTCCGGTGCCAGTACTTTGATATTACGCACATCCACCAGCTTTGCCACCTGTTTTTCGATTTGATCCAGGATCTCGTCATCCCCTGACGCTACAATCGTAATACGTGTATATCTCGGATCGGCTGTCACACCTGCCGTAATGCTTTCAATATTATATCCACGCCTGGAAAATAATCCCGAGATCCGGCTCAGCACGCCGGATGTATTATCCACCAAAAGCTGAAATACTTTTTTATTCACCTGAATAACCATGCCTTTCTATACTTAGATAAAATTGCTTTTGATCCTCTTATCAGATCCTGCCTAAATAATATTAGCAACATTAATAACAAAAGTCAATGTATCAACCATCAATTCTCAGATTCCATACATTTAAGCAACGCCAGCGTCCCTGTTCTCGCGACCTCCACGATACTGACCTGATTAAGCATTGCAAGGAGAAGCTTGATACGGTCCGGCGTATCGCAGAGCTGCAGGATCATCATCGTTTTTGACATATCGACGATATCCGTCTTCATGATATCGCAGATCTCCATGATTTCTTTCCGGTTATTTTTATTATATTTTACCTTGACAAGCATCAGCTCTCTGGCAACCGCCTGATGAGATTCATATGTTTTGACCTTGATGACGTCAAGCTTTTTGTTAAGCTGTTTTTCAATCTGTTCCAGGATATGCGGCGTACCGGAACTGACGATCGTCATGCTGGACACCTCCGGCGAATCCGTCTCGCCCACAGCAAGCGAATCTATATTAAAACATCTTCTGGCAAACAATCCGGCAACCTTGCTTAACACGCCGGAACGGTTTTCTACCAATACATTAAATATTTTATTCATGAAAACTGCACTCCTCTCCACGATTACACAAGATCCATCGGATCAATAATGCACTCCATCAGATACGCTTCATCCTTCTTCAAAAATTCCTCGATCCGTTTATCGCACTCATTCATATCTGTCAGACGGCTGAATTTGATACCGTATGCTTCCGCGATCTTCTCCAGATCCGGACTTCCATCCAGTGAAACGACACTGTAACGATCCTGATAGGTAAAATGCTGGTACTGCCTGACCATACCAAGATAATTATTTTTTAATACGATGATCTTGACCGGCACGTCATGCTGCCGCATCGTCGCAAGCTCCATCAACGACATCTGAAACGACCCGTCGCCGCAGACGGCAACCACCTGTTTCTTAGGGCTCCCAAGCTTCGCCCCCATGGCAGCCGGGATGGAATATCCCATCGTTCCCATGCCTCCGGTCGTCAAAAAGCGTCCCTTCTTGACCACATGATAAGCGCAGGACCAGATCTGGTTCTGTCCCACATCCGCCACATAGACCGCATCATCCTTCATCTTCAAGGATAATTTATTGATAAATTCCGCCGGATCCACATACTTACCATCAGGACAACGTGTAACACGCATCTCATTCCTGTACTGCTTTAATTGATTGACCCATGCGTCATAATATCCGTCGATCTCATATTCCAGCAGATCGTGCAGGATGCTCTTTGCTTCCCCGACGATCGGAATGGTCGCCCCGGTATTCTTGCCGATCTCGGCAGGATCCACGTCAATATGCACCAAAACGGTATCCTTCATAACGAGTTCCGGCTGATTGACCGCGCGGTCGGCAACTCTTGCGCCGATCAGCAGGATCAGGTCAGACTCCTTCATCGCCCTGTTGGCATAAGGCTTGCCGTTGTTGCCAACCATGCCAAAATAATAGGGATGATCCGTCGGCATCACGCCGATCCCCATCATGGTAGATACCACGGGGATCTGATATTCCTCCACAAACTCAAGCAATTCCTTCTGTGCGCCACCCAGGATCACTCCGCCGCCCGCACAGATCAAAGGACGGCTGGCATGCTCCAGCTCCCTTACCGCTTTCTTGATCTGAAGCGCATTGCCCTTGACTGTCGGCTTATATGTACGCAGCTTTACATCTTCCGGATAATGAAATCCCTTGATCTCCTGCTGCTGTACATCGATCGGCACATCAATCAGCACCGGTCCCTTACGCCCCGTATTCGCAATACGGAATGCCTCTTTAAATATCCTTGGGATATCATTGACATCCTTTACCAGGTAACTGTATTTTACAAAGGATTCCACGGCCCCTGTAATATCTGCCTCCTGAAACACATCACTTCCCAGCAGCTCCGAATTGACCTGTCCGGTAATACAGATCAGCGGAATACTGTCGGCAAATGCCGTAGCGATCCCGGTAATCAGATTGGTTGCGCCCGGACCGCTGGTCACGGCACACACGCCCGGCTTACCACTTGTCCTGGTCAGACCGCTTGCCGCATGCGCGGCATTCTGCTCCGTACGCACTAAGACGGTACGGATCTTGGAGTCCATGATACTGTCATAAAAAGGACAGATCGCCACTCCCGGATAACCAAATACCACTTCCACATTTTCAGCTTCCAAACATTTTATCATTGCGTCTGCGCCATTCATATCCACAGATTTCCTTTCCTGTATAAAATCTTACGTTATTAAAACATTATTTATTTTATCAAATAACTACTTCGTTGACAATAACTCATTTCGACAATTGCTTTTGCATCAAAATAATATCGACACGCGATAAACCTTGATTAACTTTACAATATATGGTATAGTATTCGTGTCATTCAATACCATATTTATGTGTCCCTGCAAAATATAAAGTTCAAACAGCAGACTTTACAATCTAAAAAAACGCAACATTTAAGGACGCATAAATATATTTAAGAATGCAGATACTACAGATATCATAAATAACGGTGAGGAAACATGAAAAAATATTCTGATTACCCAACTATCAAGAAGTTCTGTCCGGCAGCCTACTTTTCACGGAAGGCATGTCTTTTATTAACAGCAGGTCTCCTTTTGACTGCCTGCGGAAAAAATAAAGAAGAAGAAAATATCAATGCCTACCGGGAAAATATGACTTCATGCTATGAAACGATTGCAGCTTCCGCCTCCGCGCTGGACGCGATCGATCCGTCCGCCAACTCCGCAGTCACCGATATGCTTGCACAGCTGGATCAGCTCAATACGGCATTTCAAGATATNNCTGCTCTGGAAGTTCCCGAAGAATACTCCTCCATCGAATCCATGGCGGATGATGCCGCATACTATATGAGCGAAGCATCCCGTCTTTACCATGAAGCATTTGCTGATGGAGGTTATCTGCCGGATGTCGGAGCCGATGCAAAATCACAATATAAAGCGGCTATGTCTTATCTGTCTTATATCGGAGATATCCTGATGGGTCAGATCCCCGAAGGAGACGATGTCACGGTTACCGTAACATATTAAACAACGTGGCAGGCCATAAAACTGGATTTAATGTTAAATCCGGTTTTATTTTTATCCGTTACGCATTTTTCACTATATCTTCCGGCTTGCTCTCCGGATGCTCTGTCTCCGCTTCTTCTTCCATATCTGTTTCTTCATTATCATCAACAACTTCCAATCCCTTATACTTCTTTTTGCGCAACAATGTCTCCTTCATCTTATCCATAATCTCCCCGTAACTATAAGAATGAAAATCAGGATAAGCCTCCAGGATACGCGTCTCCATGGAAACAAATTTCTTATTGATGCCCTTTAATTTTACGACAAGCGTCTTACTTCCCCTGACGATCTTAAAACGGTTCAAATAAGTTTTTTTATTGTTCATCTTGTCAAAGCCCGCCTCAATATTGCGGTCAATGGCATCGTAGATCTCTTTACATTTACGATTCAGATTGCACATGCCGATCACTGTCAGGGTAGCATCGACCAAAAACAGCAGCCAGAAAAACACCCCAAGCGCCACGCGGACATGTTCGGGGATCTTTCCCATCATTACGATTGTAAACGGGTGAAGCACCTTGATCAGGAACAGAATGGCGATTCCAAAAAACGCGCCTGACACAACGCTGATACGCCCATTGATATTCAAAGGGAAATAACTGTAATCCCAATATCTTGCATGAAAGATCTTTTCCAGTGCCCATGAGGTAAAATATTCTACCGCACAGCAGGTCAAAGCGGAAATCAGTACGATCTTAAAAGAACTTTCCACGCCGTCCAGCAGATACAGATTCAGGATCGCAACAACACAATAGATCGGCAGATAAGGTCCGATAAAACATCCTCTGTTCATCAGTTTTCCCTGTTCCACCAGTGAAAAAACCGTAGATTCATAAAACCAGCCGATAAAGCTGTAAAACATCATGACACAAGTCAATGTAGCAAAATCCATGCCAAGAAGGAATGGCGTTGTCAATAATTCATACACGATCAATGTCCTCCTATCGTTTCCTGAAGCGCACAAAGCTTATCAGCAATACAAAGCAGAACGCCCTCCCGATACTTTGGCGGTCTGATAGTCAAAGGAAACATATGGGACTGTATCATATCTTTTTCGATATTTGTCAGTTCAAAATCCTTAGAAGCCTCACGCAGGGCTTTTCCCGGATGCGTAAAACCATGAATGGAATTTTTTAATGATTTTTCATGCCAGTCATAAAGGAAATAATCATGAAGAAGCGCCCCTCTGATCAACTCTTCCTCATGTACCGATATATGCAGACGGTGAGACATAAAATACGCGGTATGCGCCACCTTGATGCAATGCTCTTTGACAGAAGTCGTTCCATGCTGTATATACTGTTCATTTTCATCAAATCGGGAGTTCTCACGGATTTCCTTCAATATAAGCCGAAATTTCTCCTCTTTATTAGCCGGAAGCCTTTTTCCCATAATCTTTTCAAACCTCTTCATCACAATATTATAGTTCATTTCCGATGAAAAAATGTCATGATTCTCATCTCTTGCAATAAAAGAATGAACTTTTGCGCTCATAACCCATTTCTTTATAGGTAATGATCTGCTCCGTATTCCCAATAAATAAAATCCCCGTCGGCACCAGCGAGTGACAGAACTTCTGGAATACCGCATCCTTTGCTTCTTCCGTAAAATAGATCAATACATTACGGCACACGATCATATGATAATCCTTCGGATAAGGATCCGCAAGAAGATTATGCTGCCTGAATACCACCCTGTTTTTGATCTCATCCGAGATCTTATAAGCATCCCCTATCTTTTCAAAATACCTTTTCCGCAGATCAATAGGAACTCCGGCAACAGATTTTTCCGCATAGATCCCCACTTTTGCCTTAGCAAGGATCTGCTTGTCGATATCCGTCGCCGTGATCGTAATCTGATCGATCGGGATATGTTTAGACAATGCCATAACCAAAGAATAAGGTTCATCGCCCGTAGAGCAGGCAGCGCTCCATATCTTCAGATTTTTGCCGAATTTACGGATCAGCTCCGGGATCACTATATCATCCATATATTTCCACTGATCCGGATTACGGTAAAATTCAGAAACATTGATCGTCAGATATCCGACAAATGTTTCATATATTTCCCTGTCTTTTTTCAACAACAAAACGAAGCTGTCATAATCGGCAGCTTCATATTTTGTAATCAAGGCATCAATCCTGCGCTTCATCTGTTTTTCTTTATATGCGCTCAAATCTATGCCCGTCATTTTAAGAATTTGAAATTTAAAAGATTCATAATCGTTCGGCACGATGACTCCTCTCTATAAGAGATATCCCGTTTTATTCTTCTTCATTCCCAGCAGCATCCTCAGCCTCCGGAGCAAGCTGCTTCATGCTTAAGCTGAGCTTTCTTTCTTCTACATTCAGATCAACCACTACAGCCTCTATCTCATCACCGATCTTTAATACATCAGACGGTTTCTCAACCCGGTATCTTGCGATCTGCGATACATGAAGCAGAGCGTCGATCCCCTCTTCAAGCTGCACAAACGCGCCAAAGTCCGCCATCCTTGCAACTTTACCTTTTACGATCGTCCCGATTGCATACTTATCAGCCACATTTAACCATGGATTGTTTTCATCAAATCTGACACTCAGGGAGATCTTATCCCCCTTGATCTCTTTGATGATCACCTTCAGAGTATCGCCCTTGCTCAATACATTAGAAGGCTTATCCACATGTCCCCAGCTCATCTCGGAAATATGAAGCAGTCCATCCAATCCGCCGATATCGACAAATGCACCAAAGGCAGTTACATTGCGCACAACGCCTTCGATAATATCCCCTTCATGGAACTTTGCAATCAGCTCCGCGCGCATCGCTTCCTTACGCGCTCTCAATACTCTGCGGCAGTCGCCGATATATTTTCTCTTTTTCGGATTAAATTCCGTAACAACAAACTCTACTTCCTGCCCTTCCATCACGGACAGATCCTTGACTGACGTGTCTGACACAAGGCTTGCCGGAATAAACACGGGCACATCATCTACGATCACCTTCACGCCTCCCTTGATCGCTTCCGAAACAACTGCTTTCAGAACCGTTCCTTCATTAAACGCATCCTCAAGCACCTTGCTTACCTTTTCCGCGACCAGCCTCTTATAAGACAATACGACCTGACCGTCTCCATCATTCATCTTGAGCACTTTAACGTTGATCTTATCCCCCGGCTTCACAGCGCTTGTAAGATCAACGGCGGGATTGTTCGTGTATTCATGCTTTGTAACGATACCATCTGACTTATATCCGATATTAACAGCTATTTCATCCGGAGTTACAGTAATAACAGTTCCTTCCACCACGTCACCTACATGGATATTTTTAAATGAATCTTCCAGCATTTGTTCAAAAGATACTTCTGACATAGTTTTGAACCTCCTCTATAATATTATTCGGGGTGGAAGCCCCCGCTGTAATTCCTATCTTACGCACAGTATCGTCAACCTTTAACTCTAAATCTCTGCCGGTCTGGATAAAATATGTCCGGGCACATTCCTGCTGGCAGATCTCATACAGCTTTTTGCTGTTAGAGCTTTGTGTGTCACCTACGACAATCATGATATCGGCATCCGACGCAATTTCCTTCGCTTCTGCCTGACGCTTTCTTGTGGCGTCGCAGATAGTATTCATAATATTTATATCATAACCTTTTTTCATAAATATTTCAACAAGTTCTTGAAATTTATTGTAGTTAAATGTCGTCTGCGCAACAATACAGATATGTTTTTCGTTCTTCTCACCCTGTTTTACGGGCTGATGCTGCTTGGTTTGAACAAAATTTTCTATATTTCCGCATTGACTTTCTTCAGGCTCATACAGGCAGGCTTCCTCTTTTGTGGAGATCACCACAGCGGGTGTCTTGGACCATCCTCTGATGCCCTCCACTTCGGGATGCCCCGGATTGCCAATAATTACAATATGACTATGTACGCTCTCCCTGCTGACGATCTCATGGATGCGCTTCACAAAAGGACATGTCATATCAATATATTCCAGTCCGTTCTCCTTCAGCAGCGTTATGATCCGTTCGGGTACGCCGTGGGAACGGATGATCACCGTGCCGTTTCTTAAAGCTGCCAGTTCTTCCTCCGTTTCTATGATGCGGACGCCCTTCTCCACCAGATCTCTGACAACCTCTTCATTATGTATGATCGGACCATAGGTATAGATCGGCTTATTCTGTTTTAACTGTTCATAGACCTGATCCACCGCCCGCTTGACGCCAAAGCAGAAACCGGCGGTTTTGGCAAGTGTAATCTCCATGGTGCGCTCCTTTTATCCTTACAGTTTACATGACTTTTACCTTTACGGTTTACATAACTTTTTGTTAGAACAACTATGTTCCAAAAACATCATAAATGAAATCATTTTTGGAACATAGTTGTTCCGACTTCAAGTTATGCAAACCTCATTGATCGAGCAAATCAATGAAATGAACTTCCCTTTCACTTGATCTATTAAATCAGTGAAATGATCTTCTCCTTCACCTGCTCGATCGTCATATCTGACGTATCCACCAATATTGCGTCCTCTGCCTGACGAAGCGGCGATATCTCACGATTCTTATCCCGCTCATCCCGCTCAATGATATCTTTTTCGATCGTATCTAAGTCACATACTTCTCCTTTGGCGGTCAGTTCGTCATATCTTCTCTTCGCGCGCACCTTGGAGCTTGCGGTCAGAAAGATCTTCGGCTTTGCGTCCGGCAGCACATGAGTACCGATATCCCTGCCATCCATGACCACATCATGATCTTTAGCAAGCTTTCTTTGCAGATCCACCAATTTCACGCGTACCACGCCTTTTGCGGAAGAAACCGACGCCATGGCGCTTACCTCCTCCGTCCGGATCAGCCCGTTGACATTCTCTCCATTCAACCATACCTGCTGCTCCCCATCATCAAAACGGATCGAAATATCCGCTGACGCAACACATTCTGTCAATACCTTTTCATCTTCTATATCTATATGACTGCGCAGCAGATACAATGCCATTGCGCGGTACATTGCTCCCGTATCGATATAGATTGCATTCAGCTCCTTTGCCACCAATTTTGCAATGGTGCTTTTTCCGGCACCCGCCGGTCCGTCGATTGCGATTACTGTTGCCATAGCTTGCCTTCTCCTTTTACTGATAATCATTAAAACCTTGCGCTGTAAATGTAAAATCATTCATTCGCCATTTTCTCCATAAAATCTATAACTTTCTGAGTTGGTTTCCAACCCTCCGCTTCCATATCCACTAATTCTTCCATTGTAAAAGATATAGTTTTTTCCTGCTCCAACTGCTCCCTGCTTTTGTCCAGCTTTGCAAGATATTCTGCATTTCTTTTTGATTTTTGTATTTCATTATATTCTTTTTCAGATATGATCACAACATTTTCGTTTCTGGGTCTTGATACAATCAAAATTTCACCATTGATTACCTGATTACACCAATCTTTAAAATTTTCTCTTACATCCATACTTTTCACTGCTAACATAATATCACCTCTTTAAAATTCGTATGTTTTTTCGTACTTTTATTGTATTCTACTATTGCTATTCTGTCAACAAGAATATTATAAATGTTTTTTGAAAAAGCATACATTACCTTTTTTCAAATATCTTTATCTGTCTAAATTTCCAAGCTATCCGCCTTTAACAGAAAATCATAGATGCTCATTGTCAGGATCCCGTCATCATCATACCATGGCTTGATGATATCCTTTACAATGATGATCTTCTTAAATGAATCATGGACATTAGTAAGTGATGCTTTTTCCTGCGCTCTCTTTTTATCGTCGGGAATACTAAAAGCTGACTGGATATAGTAACGCTTACTTCCCATATTTGCCACAAAATCAATTTCAAGCTGCTTCTTTTCCTGCACCCCCTCTTTTGTTCTGTTCCGTTTTGGGACTACACCCACATCTACCTGAAAGCCGCGGACACGCAGCTCGTTATAAATAATATTTTCCATAAGATGCGTTTCTTCCGGTTGTCTGAATCCCAGTCTGGCATTTCTAAGTCCAACATCTTCAAAATAATATTTTAAAGGCGTGCCAATATACTTCCTGCCTTTTACATCATATCTGCTCGCTTCACTTACAATAAAAGCATCCTTAAGATATTCAATATAAGCCCTGATCGTATTAAGGCTGATATCAGAGCCTATCACGCTTTTAAATGTCGCCTCTATTTTGGAAGCATTAGTCAGCGAACCAACACCGGATGCAAGGACATTGATCAGATCATCCATCTCCTGCGCTTTTTCTATATGGTGGCGTTCAATGATATCCCTGATATATGTCTCTTCAAATAATCTTGTGAGATATTCCATCTTCTGTTCATCAGCATTCATTGTAACGGTCAATGGAAGCCCTCCGTAATTTACATACGAACTCCATCCTTCATACTTATCACCTTCACATACTTCCATGTATTCTCTGAAGCTGACAGGATACACATGGATCTCATCACCACGCCCTCTAAACTCCGTAATAACATCCTTTGATAAAAATTTCGAATTGCTTCCTGTTACATAAATGTCTGCATTTCTGATATGAAGAAGTGAATTAAGCACTCCTTCAAATTCCTCCAATAACTGCACTTCATCAAGGAAAATGTAATAATCACCGTCATCCGTGATCTTCCCTTTTATATAATCAAGAATGACATAGGGATCTCTGTATTTCTTATTTTCCAGCATATCCAGTTCAATCGCTATCAGATGGTCTTCCGCAACGCCTTCTGATTTCAGGTAGTTTTTAAATATGGTAAACAGAAGATATGATTTTCCCGAACGTCTTATTCCTGTGATCACCTTTATCATTCCGTTATGCATGCGGTTTATTATTTTCTTCAGGTAAATATCTCTTTTTATTTCCATATCGTCTCCATCTTTGACACTTTATGGACATTGTGCCCTTTTTTTTCAATATTATACTATTTAAATTAAAATTATTCAACTGCCATTTTGTTTTCTTTTTGGATGCCAAAAATGGGAAAACTGATATGCAATAACTTGTACCTTACCGCCGCATATATTATAATACAAACGTATATACAAATATAAAACGGAGCCAAAAAAGGAGACGTATCAATGAAGACCATCTTTGTGTCAAGCACTTTTAAGGACATGCACTATGAACGCGACGCCATAAGGGATATTACCGCGCCGTCCCTGAATGAGGAGGCAAAAAAACACGGTGATGAGCTGGACTTCTGCGACCTGCGCTGGGGAATCAACACAGGCGATCTTGATACGGAGGAAGGCTCTAAAAAGGTGCTTGACGTCTGTCTCGATGAAATAGACCGCAGCGAGCCGCCCATGGTGGTGCTTCTGGGCTACCGCTACGGCTGGATACCCGATGGCGGCCTCATCAGAACTGCCGCGGACAGGAAACATCTTGCACTGGAAGATCTGGAAAAAAGCGTGACCGCGCTGGAGATCGAATACGGTGCCCTCTGCGACGAGAGAAAGTTTCAGAATACGCTCTTCTATTTCCGTGAGATAGAAGGTGACACCCCCTCTGATTATCTTGCCGAGGACAAAATGCATGAAGAAAAGATCCTGGCGCTCAAGAATAGGATAAAAAGCATCACCGGCGGAAAAGTAAAGGAATATACCCTGAAATGGAACGGCAGCGGTTTTGACGGCATCAATGATTTTGCCATGACGCTTGCCAAAGACATCAGGGACATGCTCCTGCCTGAATGGCGGAAAACGGAGAACCTCACCGATTTCGAACGCGAAAGGAGGACCCACGCTGCATTTATCCGGGAAAAGAACGTGATGTTCCGGGCAAGGCAGGCAGAAGCCGAAAAATTGATGGAAGATGCCCTGTCACAGACCGTCACCATCATCAAGGGCGAAGTGGGCAGCGGCAAGAGCACACTCTTTTCCCATATGGCTACAGAGCTTGAAAAATCCGGTTGGACGGTCCTTCCCTTTATTTCAGGACTTACAACGCAGAGTAATTCCGCAAGGGACATCATTGAGAACACGGTTTACTTTATAGAGGAAGAACTGCACCTTGACCATTACATAGACGAAACGGACCCCCAGACCGACAAAAAGAAAGAACACACTCCCGACGAGTGGAGGGACAAACTCGCGGAGCTGTGTTCCGCATACGCAAAAGCGGGGGCAAAGCTGCTCATCATGGTGGATGCCGCAGACCAGCTCACCCAGAGCGAGGACAGGGACAGGCTGCATTTTATCCCCATGTCCGTATCGGAAGATATCCATTTTGTCATGACCTGCACAACGGATTTCAAGACTCCCTTCCGGGAACACCATACGCTCCGGCAGCTGAATGACGAGGATAAACTGGACGTCATCAGCGGAATCCTCGCAAGGAGCGGCAGAGAAATCTCAAAGCCTGTCATAAATAAGATGCTGGAGCTGAAAGCCTCCGACAATCCGCTGTACCTGTCATTGCTCGTCCAGAGGCTTCTCATGATGAACCGGGAAGATTTTGAGGATATCAGGAACAGGGGCGACGGTATGACTGCCATAGAGCAGCGCCAGCTGGAGCTTATCAAAGCCAAATGTCCCGATGGCCTTGACGAAATGAGCGCCGCCCTGTTAAGCGAGGCGGGACAGCGGATCAATGAGAAGCTCGTATCCAAAGCGGCACAATACCTTGCCGTATCAAGAAACGGTCTGCGCAGAAAAGATATGGCTGCATTACTGGGCGCGGAGTGGTCGGAGATCGACTTCTCCCATTTCGTCACCTATATGAATGACTGCTTCCTGCTGAGGGATGACGGCCGCTATGATTTTACCCACAAGAGTATCCGGGCGGGCTTCCGCAGCCGGTGCGAAGATCCGGACGGGATAAACAGGGAGATCCTC
>DLOQ01000194.1:0-459 GCA_002479655.1 Lachnospiraceae bacterium UBA7480 | reverse complement strand
GGCGGATGATAAGAAGTTTTTTGTTGATTACATTATTGACTCCATTATGGAGCATGAAAGCGTCCCGCAGCTCATAAGCCATGCAGCCCGGGATGTATATGCGCAGTGTATCAGCGATAACGGTCAATGGATCATTGATGTTTTGCATCAGGCAAAACAGTATGAAGCTGATGGGAAACTATGTAAGCTGACCAATTTCTTCAATTTTGATCTGAATGATGTTTTTGGGGAAAGCCAGAAGGAGCTGGAAATCAGTCTGTCCATCCATACCGCTAATACTAAGTTTTCGGAGTACCTGTATCATCAATTAAAATCCAATGAAAGCAAAAGGGAGCTTTCCACCAGTTATGCTAATGCTGCCTTGATCTATGCGAAATTTGACGGTGTCGACAACCTGAAACAAACTCTAGCGCTTTATGAAAAAAACCTGACACTTAGTGAACAGCTGGCAGAGGAACT
>DLOQ01000071.1:35140-40504 GCA_002479655.1 Lachnospiraceae bacterium UBA7480 | reverse complement strand
TTCCTATCTGTATTTTGGCGTGATAAATATAGGCTTGATCTTTTTGCTTGTTGTCTTTAGCAGCCGTTATGACGGTACATAGAAGGAGGGTTGATATGATACAAATTAAGGATTTAAATCTGGATATTAAGGGACATTTGATTTTATCTGATGTAAATATGACCATGCGGGAAGGGAAGATTTACGGACTGGTGGGTAATAATGGCAGTGGAAAAACCATGCTGATGAAATGTATTTGTGGATTTGTAAGACCAACTTCCGGAGAAGTCAGTGTGAATGATAAAGTAATCGGCAGGGATGTTGATTATATTAAGGATACGGGAATTATCATTGAAAATCCGGGGTTCATACCATATTATTCCGGCATGAAAAATCTCAGGATGTTAGCGGAAATCAATGGGAAAGTAGATAGAACCCAAATTAGGGAAACCATGGAAATCTGTGGTCTGGATCCGGAACTGAAGCTGCCGGTGAAAAAATATAGTCTGGGAATGAGGCAGAGACTTGGAATTGCTCAGGCAATCATGGAAGAACAGTCTATTTTAATTCTGGACGAACCTATGAATGGATTAGACAAGGAGGGAGTGGCGGCAATCCGAGGTCTGCTTCTTAAGATGAAGGAGGAGGGAAGGTTGATTATTCTTGCCAGCCACAATCGGGAAGATATAGATATATTGTGTGATGATGTGTTTGAGGTTGAAAAGGGAAAGATTAGGAAAGTAAATCTTTAATAAGGCAGGTGTAAATTTAATGGCATATAAGTGTGGACAACAAAAGTCGGGATAGTATATACTATCAAATGAAAGAGCAAAGGACAAGGAGCGTGTCATCGCAGTAAAACTGCTCTGACAGGAAGGAGCATTATGAAAAAATATCTGGAATTATTTTTTACCGTAATAGTATTGTCAATGTTTTGTGCCTGCGGACGGGAGGAAGCGGATAACATTCAGACCGGAAGCATGGATATTGCAGATCCGATGGAAGGATCAGACATCATACAGGAAGCGGAGGCGGACGTCCCTGTAGAAGATGGAACGGACATAAATGCTTCCGTAGAAGATGAAACAGAGATAAATGCTCCCGTAGAAGATGAAACAGAGATAAACACACCTATAGAAGGTGAAACAGCTGTTCTTCCGGAAGAGGAGAAGACCGTATATGAAGCATTTTTGGCAACAAACGCGGGTTACGGATATTTGTATGCATATTTTGATTATGATAATGATGATAAGCAGGAACTCTATCTTCGCAGCGACAACTACGGTCAGGTTTGGAAGTATGTTGGCGGCGGACTGAAAACGATATACAAAGGAAACATATCTGAGATATATAATATAAATGGACTTGCGTGGAATGAAATAGAAAAGAATGATTCTGCCGACACTGCTGATTCAGGGGAAAGGGTTCATGAGGGAGTTTATGTTTATGTTGAGCAGAATCCATATGAAGAGCGAACCGAATGGTATGTGGAAGAGCAGGATTTTTTATCCCAATATGGTTTTGGGGAAAGCGACCCGTTTTATGAGTATGCTTTGCCGGATGGCAGTATGCGGATGGTTTTATATTATGATGAAGAGACCGGTCTGGGCTGCGGACTCCGTTATTATCAAAGAGATCCCGATGAATGGACGACTTCCGGAATATATGGGTTTTCCTTTTTGGGCGCCAATATACCTAGTCCATGGGATCCGTGGGAGGATAGATTAAATGTGGATTATACGAAATATGAATCCTACATGGGAACTACAGTTTCTGACATTGAAGAAGAAAATATAGAATATGATGACGCGGGGAGAGTGGCGCACTATGAAGCATATGCGTCTATAGATGGAGAAGTGGTTCGTATACTGAATATGTACTATGAGTATGATGATAACGGGACATTGAGACAGAGAGAGTATCACCACTATCATCTTCAGTTTGGATCCACGTTCCAATATTGGTACAGCTATTTTGACGAACTCGGAAGAGTGGAGTATGAAAGAGCGTATATTACTCATGGTTCGCTGGAATATTATTACATTTATACGGACGAAAGAGACGAACCGGCGTACAGTCTTTATCTGGATAATAATTGCGGAGCGTGGATGCCGGACTTTGCGCGGTTTTAAGATGGGATGTACAAGGGCGAAAATACGAGGGAGGCTAAATATATGAAAAATACAATATTTATTTTAGGTATCAGCCTGGCGCTCTTGTTTACCGCTTGTTCGGGTCAGGATATTCAGGAGGAAGTAAGCGTCAATGCTGTCAGTGAAATCATGTCGGACGAGAATATGCCGGACGAAAATATATCGGACGGGAATATGGAAACGAATGATCCAGATGATGCGGCAGCAGGATATGAAGGTGAGTGGTATCGAACAGGCGTGGCATCTTACCAGTGGGCAAGGATCGTTATCAGCGATTGGAAAGAGGGGGAGTCGTTTGATGTAACGCTTGATGTAACGTATTCATCATATAGCGGAACAGCAGAAGGAACAGCAACATTTATAGAGGAAGATACGGCGGTGCTGTATGATGAGGATCTGGAAGCCTATTTGCAAAATAAGGATGGCGACCATGGCATTTACTTTCATTTTCTTGAAGATTCTATTGAAGTCACACACGACGCACATGTACGGGCGTGGTTTGGCGGCGGAGGGATATCCACCGCAGCGGGAACCTATATCCAAGGGGAAGTGGAATATACGAACTGTACTGATGTAAGCGAGATCTTTACGGAAAATGAGTTGGAGCAGATACAGGAGCTTTTAGGCGAAAAATATGATCCGTTATTTAAAGATCTGATAGAATTTGGCGAAATAAAGGAATATCCATTTGACAAGGTACGTATGTGGATGGCATACAGCCCTAATTCTTTTGAACGGTGTTATATTACGATTTATGAAGATGGACGGATTTCTATTGAATATATTGAACGTCATTTTGATTCAGACGCGGAAAAAGAATTTTACACCAACAGCGGAAACGCGGAAATGCCGGATGATGAGCTGTTAAGCGTGGAATGGGAAGAGATCAAAGCGTTGGATATACCTGAGGATATGCTGGCATATTGGATGGTGCTGAACAGTAAAATGCCGTTTATCAGCTATGATGAAGGCAATCAGGAGTTTTACTGGGATGAATATTCATGGCACTACGGAAGCCCGTGCGGGGATGGCCGGGAAGGATTTTCGGATTATGATGAATTTGTTCTGGCTGACCTGAACAATGATGGTGAAAATGAGCTTATCCTATACTATGGCGGAGTGGGGTATGCAGCGGTATTTCACTATGAAGATAATGCGGTGTATGGTTTCCAGTCTGCATTTAGACATATGAATCCTGTTTATATGAATGGGGTCTATGGTGGCAGTGACAGCGCAGATCATGGTTATTACAGCCGGCTTACGGAATTAGACAAAGACGGCTATGCAGAAGAAACGGCTGCGGAAGCCCGGTACAGTTATGTCGGTGATAGTGAATATGAAATAGGAGGCATCAGCGTATCACAGGAAGAATATGAAGAATTTCAGCAGAACCTAGAAGAAACCGGACAGGCAGAAGATATTCCTTATGTGGGACTGGATGCCTGTCTTCTGGGAGGCCTGCCGGAAGAGGAGCTGTATATGCTAAAGCATGCAGAAGCAGTGCCGATGACGGATACGGCGTCATATCCGATGGAGCCGGAGATAAGGCAGGCGTATTATGACGTATTAACAGGTGAAAAGGAATTGATCAGCGTGACGGATGACCGGCAGAGGTTTTATCTGGACGATTATCAGCAGCAGAACGGTGCGAGGATCTTGTATTTCAGCATCGTGGATATGGATCAGGATGGAATATACGAGGTAGTATTAAGCTGTTCGCATGAAACAACGCAGATCCTGCATTATGCAGATGGCGATGTATATAGTTATCAATATGATTATTGCTATGGCGGATATGGCAAGGTAATAGGCGCCATGTCAAATCAGGGTATTTTTGAAATGGGAAGCAGCTATGATCAAAAGACTACTTATTATTACGGAAAAATCGTTTCCTTTACTGAGGACGGATGCGACATCCGGGAAGTGGGACAAAGCGATGAATGGCAAGGAGACTGGTACGACAGGATCAATGATGATAGGATACGGTACTATTATTTTTCGGAGGAGCTGATCGGGCAGTATCTTGGAAATTAGCGAATGAAAAGCGCCCTTCTGCTTTTTTGGCGCTTTTTTAAGATTTGTAAGTTGTTATTGACATTTATATAGGATTGAATATATGATTATTTGTAGCAAAATAAATGGAGGTGCATATGCCAAAAATATTTTTTTATGAAGAGTATCAAAAGTTTTATGAAGAAAATTATAAAAAAGGCGGACATATTTTATCCCGTGTGTCTAAAAATATCAGATTGTCAACGGAGCTGCATAAGCAGCTGATAGATTATTGCCAACGGGAAAAAATCAATAAAAGCGATCTTTTGGAACATTTTGTGAAAGATTATCTTAAGTGTAGTGATAAAACTCCCGGAGCTGTCCATTTCCTGACCAGAAGGGATCATATTGTTATCCGATCTAATTATGGTGTGGATATTACGGATTCCAAACATATAGATCGTCAGGTGTTTGCTTTTCGTATCTATGAGCACTTGTATGAAGAATTTAATGAGCAGTGCAAAAAAAATAATCAGAGAATCTGTGATGTATTGGAGGAAATGATCGCGGCTTATCTGATCTGCAACAATAATCTTGGATTATTAAGGATCTCAAAGTATAATCGGCTGGCTACAGAGATCCATACAAGGTTTGCGCAGCGCTGCAAGGATTTGAAGGTCAATAAAAGCGAAATGATGGAATACTTATTTTCTGCATATATTGAGTATGCCCGTCATGACAAATTTTTTAATCCGCTGCTAAACGGGGATTATGACAAGATTCAGGAGCTTTATCATGTTGATTTGACTAAGCCGATCCATATTGAAAGGATCATCTGTGTTTTCAGGGTGTCTAATGTCCTTTATGATGATTTTTGCAGTGTGTGCGTTAAAAACCGACGCAAGATCTGTAATGTCATGGAGGAAATGATGGCGGCATTTCTTCTGGAAACGGAGACAAAAGTGGGATCTTCCGCAAAAAAATAATATAATGGGATCGAAAGAATAGAGAGTACAAGCAATGATAAGGACAATGACGATAGACGACTATCAGGAGGTTCATGATCTGTGGATGAGTATTAAAGGGTTTGGAATCCGCAGCGTGGATGATTCCAGAGGGGGCGTTGAGATATTTTTAAAAAGAAATCCTACTACGAGTGTGGTTGCGATAGAGGATGGAAAGATCGTGGGCAGTATTTTGTGTGGACATGACGGAAGACGCGGCTGTTTTTATCATGTCT
>DLOQ01000071.1:33286-35126 GCA_002479655.1 Lachnospiraceae bacterium UBA7480 | reverse complement strand
TTCATGCAATGAATGCGCTGAAGGAGGAACACATCAATAAGGTGTCATTGATTGCATTTACGAAAAATGATATCGGCAATGCTTTCTGGAACAGTATCGGATGGACAAAAAGAGAAGATCTCAATTACTATGATTTTACTTTAAATGAAGCGAATATAACGGCTTTTAATCAATAAAAGCAATCTAAAAACAAGATATCTCAGGAAAGGCATGATTTAAAATGATGGACAGGATCGTTACAATTGCCGGAGGCGTGACAAGTCCGAAAGGATTTGCCGCGTCATCTTATGCTGCCGGAATCAAATATAAGGACAGAGAGGACATGGCGCTTATTTATAGTGAGCAGCCGTGTAATGCAGCCGGCGTATTTACGTCAAATGTGGTAAAGGCTGCGCCTGTCATATGGGACAGGCAGGTTGTGGAAAAGGCGGATCATGTGAGAGCCGTAATCATTAATTCCGGAATTGCCAATGCGTGTACCGGAGAGGAAGGCATGAAGATCTGTAAGGCGACCGCGGAAGCGGCGGCGGAGGTAATGAATGTCAGCCCGGAGAATATACTGGTCGCATCGACAGGCGTCATCGGCATGCAGATCCCTACAGACCGGATCGCCCATGGGACAAGGGAGCTGCTGAAGGCAAAGCAGACAACGAAAGAAGCCGGAACAAAGGCAGCGCAGGCGATCATGACAACGGATACTCATAAGAAAGAAACTGCCATGACGGTAACTTTGGGTGGCGGCACGATCACCATAGGGGGGATGTGCAAGGGTTCCGGCATGATACATCCCGATATGTGCACCATGCTTGGATTTATCACTACGGATGCGGCTATCACTAAGACATTGCTGCAGAAGGTGCTTTCGGAGGTCGTGCAGGATACTTTTAATATGATCTCAGTGGATGGCGATACATCCACCAATGATACGCTTGTTATCCTTGCCAATGGCATGGCGGACAATCAGGAGATCACGGCGGAGGATGAAGATTATCGGACGTTTAAAGCCGCGCTGTATCAGATCTGTGAATATCTGGCAAAGCAGATGGCGGGGGATGGTGAAGGAGCGACCGCGTTATTGGAGGTTACGGTTCAGGGAGCCGGGACAAAGGAAGACGCAAAGATACTTGCGAAATCCGTTGTCTGTTCCAGTCTGGTGAAGGCGATGATCTATGGACATGACGCCAATGCGGGGAGGATCATGTGCGCGCTGGGATATTCCGGCATAGATTTTCAGCCGGAAAAGGTGGATCTGTATTTTAACAGCAAAGCGGGAAAGATACTGATTTTTCAGGGCGGCATTGCGGCGGGTTACAGCGAGGAAGAAGCGACTAAGATCCTGTCGGAACCGGAGGTGACCGTGATCGTTGATATGCATGCGGGGGATGCGTCCGCAACGGCATGGGGATGCGATCTGACTTATGATTATGTGAAAATCAATGCAGATTACCGCTCCTGACGGGGTCTGCGATGAATTGTCAATGATGCACAATGGGAAAGAATTATACTGTGGAGGGGAGAACCAAAAAATTGAACGATAAGGAAATGGACAAGATCTTAAGCAAGGCGGAGGTTTTAATCGAGGCGCTGCCTTATATACANNAAATTTAACAGAAGGATCATCGTCGTGAAATATGGTGGAAGCGCCATGACGGATCCGGAGCTGCAGAAAAACGTCATTAAAGATGTAGTGCTGCTGAAGCTGGTAGGATTTAAGCCGATCATTGTACATGGCGGCGGCAAGGAGATCAGTAGCTGGGTAAAGAAGGTCGGCAAGGAATCGGAATTTGTCAACGGACTCCGCGTGACGGATGCAGAGACGATGGAAATTGCGGAAATGGTG